>JAFWBN010000134.1 GCA_017507075.1 Alistipes sp.
CATCTTTACCATCTGCGCCATTAACACCGTCTTTACCATCAACGCCATCCTTGCCATCTTTGCCATCAACGCCATCCTTACCATTTGCAATAGTGGCAGTAGAGCCGTCAGAGAACTTGATTACATAACCGTTATCAGTCTGAGTTACAGACTCGATAAACAGATTGTTCTTGTAAGCATTTACAACAGTCTCCACAGCAGAGAGACGCTGCTCAATAGAGTTGATGGAGTTCCATACCTCAGTGTCGTCATACTCCGTGCTACAAGCAGCAATAAACATCGTTGCTGCAATAGCCAAAATTGATAAAAATTTTTTCATTGAACTTTTGATATTTAATAGTAATAAGTTTGTTACCAAATAATTTCAGGCTTGCCAATGCTCCTTAGATATGTGTTTGCCTGTGAAAAGTGGCGAGAGCCGAAAAAACCACGATAAGAGGATAGCGGCGAAGGGTGTACACTCTTCAGAATAAGATTTTTTGACGGGTCTGCAATAGCTCCCTTTTTTTGAGCATAGCTGCCCCAAAGCATATATACAACGCCCTCTTTTCTCTCGGCTATAGCACGCACAACAGCATCTGTAAATATCTCCCAACCGCGTCCGGCATGCGATGCAGGTTGGTGTGCGCGTACTGTAAGCACGGCGTTGAGTAACAACACACCCTGCTCTGCCCAACGGTCAAGCTCTCCGCTTGTGGGCATTGCAGCACCGGTATCGGAGCAGACCTCTTTGAAAATATTTTGAAGTGATGGAGGAAAAGGTACACCCTCATTTACCGAAAAACAGAGACCATTGGCTTGATTCTCTCCATGATAAGGGTCTTGACCTATTATTACCACCTTCAGAGAGTCAAAGGGACACTTGTCAAAGGCTCTGAAGATATTTTTTCCCTTAGGGAATACTGTAGAAGAGGCATATTCGCTCTTTACAAAAGATGTAAGCTCCTCAAAGTAGGGCTTGTCAAACTCACTTTGAAGAATCTTTTTCCAATCCTCGGCTATGCGCACATCCATATCTGTTATTTTTCAACTACAAAGATAGGAACTTTAATTTTGAAAATAGACTACTTTTTCATAAATTTGCTGTGAAAATATTAAAAAATCAAAGTTATGACACCTACACCTCATATCGGAGCCGTAGCAGGGGAGATTGCCGAAAAGGTTATTATGGCAGGCGACCCACTGAGAGCCAAATTTATGGCAGAAAAGTATCTTGACAATCCTGTGCTTGTAAACCAAGTGCGCGGTATGTATTGCTATACAGGCACTTACAAAGGAAAGCGAGTATCAGTGATGGGACACGGCATGGGAATATCGTCTATCGGTATTTATACCTTCGAGCTGTTTAATTTCTATGGCGTTAAGCGTATTATCCGCACGGGTTCTGCCGGTGCTTACCACCCGGATTTGCATATAGGCGATATAGTAATTGCGCAGGGTGCGTGCGACAACTCAAACTTTGCCGCTCAGTTCCGCCTCCCGGGTACATTTGCCCCTATTGCTGATTTTAATATGCTTAGGGCAGCCGTAGAGAAGGCAGAATCAATGAAAATAAACTTCCGCGTGGGAAATATCCTTGCCAGCGAGATATTCTACAACGATGACCCAGAGGCATGGAAACAATGGCAGAAAATGGGAGTCTTGGCAGTGGAAATGGAGGCTTCAGCCCTCTATATGAACGCCGCGCGTAGTGGAAACGAGGCTCTCTGCATCTGTACCATCTCAGACTCTTTGGTTACGCATGAGGAGACTACAGCCTCTCAGCGCGAGAAGACCTTTACAGATATGATGGAGATTGCGTTTGAGATAATCTAAAGGGTGTTTTCGGCGTTACTGTCTTTTGCTGAGAAAGGGAAATACAGCAGTATGTCCCTTCCTCGTCAAAAGCCAAAGCCTTGAAAACCCGCCTTTAGATTAACTCAAAAAGGTGCTTTTTGTGGCGTTATTGTTTTTTGCAGAGAAGAGAAACAGCAGTATGTCCCTTCCTCAGCAAAAGCCAAAGCCTTGAAAACCCACCTTTAGATTAACTCAAAAAAAGGTCTTTTTCTGGTGTTATTGCATCAAAAGCCTTAAAAAAAAGTATATGAAACGAATACTACTACTAACAACAGCCCTTTTAGTAATGCAGAGTGCTTTTGCATGGGGCAGACTTGGACACGAGATTGTTATAGCTGTGGCGCAGCGTCATTTGACAGAGAAGGCGAAGGCGAACATTGCCAAGTACATTGATTATGATTTGAAAAAAGATGCTGTATGGATGGATCTTCACCGCAAAGACGAGGCGATAGCTTACTCGACGCACTATCATGTATTTGCGTGCGACAAAAACTTGCGTTATGACCCTAACTATCGTCTTGCAAAGGGTTGTGATGTGGTTTATGCGCTGAATTTGTCTGAGTATAATCTCGGTAAGCAGAACTATACAAATATGACCGATAGTGCTGTGGTGTTTAATCTGCGCATGATAATCCACTTTATGGGCGACCTTCACTGTCCTGTACATGCACATATTGACGGTGTGCCAACAACCTGGAAGTGCAAGTTGGGCAAGAAAGAGTGGGAGAAGTTTCATCCTATTTACGACAAAATTCCGATGATGCTCTACGGCAAAGATGCAAATCCTGATGCAGTGGCGGCAGAGATTGATTGTCTTAAGAAGGGCGAGATAAAAAAGGTTGTCTCAGGCTCTATTTACGATTGGGCAACATCTGCGGCAAAGAAGAGTGCCGAGATTTACACCATAAACCCTTATGGAACATACTCTTTAGACCCGGATACAGTAGAAAAGTCAAGAGACATTATAGCCACACAACTGCGTAATGCGGGTTATCGTCTGGCGACCAAGCTAAATGAATATTTTAACCATTAAAAAATAGTAAAATGAAAAGAATCTTAACTTTTGTGGCAGCCACTGCGCTCTGTCTTCAGGCGTTTGGTTGGGGTGGTGTCGGCCACCGTGTAATTGTAGAGATTGCTCAGCGTAATCTTACAGAGAAGGCAAAGGCGAATATCGCCAAATATATGGATTATGACCTTAAGAAAGAGGCTGTGTGGATGGATATTCATCGCCACGATGAGCCTATTGCTTACACTACATCTTGGCATGTTTATAATGTCAATGAGCGTGATATTTACGACCCAAATCCTCGTCTCTATAAGGGCGACTGCGTACATGCTCTTAAAATAGCAGATTACAATCTTCGTCAGTATAAGGAGCTTACAGATAGTGCTGTTGTTTTCAACCTTCGTATGGTGCTCCACTTTGTTGGCGACCTTCATTGTCCTACACACTCTTATGTTCCTGGCCCTCGTTGCTTCTGGCCTTGCAAACTGAACGGTAAGGATGAAAAGAGCTTCCATGGAGTGTATGATAAGATGCCTGCACTTGTGCATAAGGGTAAGAAAGATAACGACATTGCAGCAGAGCTCGATACTTGGAAGAAGGGTGCTATTAAAAAGATAACAAAGGGCGATTTCAATGAGTGGGCAAGCGAAATTGGTGAGCGCAATAAGGTTATCTATGAGTGGAATCCTCACAACACACCTGTTCTGAGAGATGATACTGTAGAGCTCTCTAAAGACCTTGTAAATGAGCAGATGACTCGTGCAGGCTATCGTTTGGCATACCTGCTTAACCTCTATTTTGGAGAGTAGTGCGATGAAAAGAGTGTTGCAGATTTTTCTGCTTGCTTGTTTTGCTGTAGGTTGCAGTACCGATAAGGGAGCAGAGCTTAAACTGCTCCCCGCTACAGATTTTCAGACAACTGTAGATGGCAAAAAGACAGACCTTTATACTATCTCAAACGGTAATCTGACAATGCAGGTTACAAATTTTGGTGCGCGTGTAATTTCGCTCTGGACTCCCGATAGAGAGGGCAAAATGGCGGATATTGTGCTTGGCTACCAGAATATAGACCGTTATATCAACAATACGGGCGAGCGTTTCTTAGGCTCTGTTGTAGGTCGCGTTGCTAACCGTATAGGTCGCGGAGAGTTCACTCTTGAGGGTAAAAAGTATAAAACGCCGCTGAATAACAACGGCCAGACCCTGCATGGTGGCGATAAAGGCCTTGATATGGTGGCTTGGGATGTGGTAGAGGTTACAGAGAGTAGTATCGCCTTTGCTTATATAGCCCCTGATGGTCAGGATGGCTTTCCGGGCAACCTCTCAATCAATATGAAGTATAGCCTGACTGCAGATAATAAGTTTGTTGTTACCTATAGTGCTACAACAGATGCTACAACAGTTGTAAACCTCTCACACCACTCCTTCTTTAACCTTAAGGGCGAGGGTGGAGGTACTATTACAGACCATATCCTGCAGATTGATGCCGACTATATCACCCCTGTTGATAAAAATCTTATCCCTACAGGCCAGCTTATGGCTGTGGAAGCAACTCCATTTGATTTTCGCACCGCTCATGCTATTGGCGATATGATTGACTTTGACAATGAGCAGCTACACAACGGTAGAGGCTACGATATGAATTGGGTACTCAACCGTAAGGACGATGGACAAATTGTAAAGGTGCTGAGCCTCTATGAGCCAAAGTCAGGCCGTAATATGGAGGTCTATACAGACCAAATAGCTCTGCAATTCTATAGCGGCAACTTCTTTGATGGCAGCTATAACGGAAAATATGGAGATCCGCTTGCCTTCCGAGAGTCTGTGGTCTTTGAGACTCAGAGGTATCCCGATGCCCCAAATCATAGCAATTTCCCATCCATAGTGCTTAAACCTGGGGAGGAGTATAAACATACTTGTATATACTCATTTACTATAAAGTAGTATTTACCGTAAATTTGTTGTCATAGCACGGCATCTACTTCCGCTAACAAAAAGTACCCGCAATGAGCAGTACGAAAGTACAGCCCATCGCGGGTATTTTTGCCGAGCGTTGTACCTGCCGTACTCTGACAACAAATTATTTGTCGTGATAGCGGCGTATTTACTGCCGCTATCCTTCACCCCAACAAAGGGCAGTACAATTAGTACAGCCCTTCGTTGTTTCTCAGGGCGAGCGTTGTAAATGCACCACTCTGACGACAAATTGGGTAGGTACTTTAATTTGGTGGAGGTTGAACTTTAATCTTGGCGCGCGTCCCTAAAGACCTTAGAGACTCTAGAGTCCTTAGAGACACTAAGGTCAGCGCGCAATATTAAGGGCTTTAGCCCGCTGTCATTTATTGTTATTTGCTGTTATTGTGCATCTGGCCTTGATTTGGCGGAGGGGTGCTTTAATTTGGGCGCGCGTCCCTAAAGACCTTAGAGTCCTTAGAACTCTAAAGTTCTTAAAATCAGAGAGCGTTTTGCGTAAATTTTTAGAAAAAACAGATAAAAAAAGGCGAAAATTTGGAAAATATAGAAATAATTTGTTTAACTTTGTAAGGATATTTACATTGAATACCTACTATTGTATAGATATTATATTGTGCCAATTTGGAGTAATAAACAATGACAAGACGCACCATTATATTTACAATATTTGCTGTAGCAATCTCAGTTATTGCTTCGGCGCAGGATGTTGTGCGTGATTCATTGGAGTTCCGTTTCCGTCAGGGAAAGAGTGTTGTAGATTTGCAGCACAGCCAAAACCGCAATACTATGGAGACATTGCGTAAGTGGCGAGAGGATTTTCAGAGTAAAGAGTACAAATATTTCTTTGAGCGTGTTGAGGTTTATGGTGCAGCCTCTCCGGAGGGTGGTATTGCTATAAACAATAAACTCTCGGCAAAGCGTGCCGAGGTTATGATGCAAAAACTGTCGGATGCAGTCTCTGTTCCAGACTCAATAATTACCCCCCCCTTGCCGTAGGACGAGATTGGGGTAGATTGAGAGATTTTGTGGCACTTGACCCAAAAGTGCCGTCAAAACAGGCAGTAATAGCCCTTCTTGATGATATTTTAGCAGAGGTTGAGAGCGGCAAACCTCATGCGGGCGACCCATTAAAAAGACTTCAAAATATTGCTGGAGGTAGAGCATATAACTATCTTTGGCATACCTACTTCAGCTCTCTGCGCTCCTCAAAACTATACCTTACATATATTCGCGTAAGCAGAACGCCTGAAAAGAGCCTTGCTACAGACCTTGAGTCGATGCACACTGTATCATCTTTGCAGGTGTCGCAACTCAATCCTATGAGGTGTAGCCGAATATTGATAGAGAGTAAGCCGTTCTATATGTCGCTTAAGACCAATCTGCTCTCCGATGTTGCTATTGTGCCAAATATCGGAGCTGAGTTCTATTTGGGCAGAGATTTTACTGTTTCGGCTTCTTGGTCATACTCTTGGTGGAAAAATGATAGAACAAAGTGGTATTGGCGAACTTACGGTGGCGATATAGCTGTAAGAAAGTATTTCGGTGCTGCAGCAAAGGCAAAACCGCTTACAGGACACCATGCCGGAGTCTATGCTCAGGCATTTACCTACGACTTTGCAGGCGGTAAGAGCGGTCAGTTGTGCGATACTTGGAGCTATGGCGCAGGTGTTGAGTATGGATATTCGCTTCCTATTGCCCGCCGACTAAATCTCGATTTTGCTCTTGGTGTAGGCTATTTAGGTGGTCTGTATAAGGAGTATATTCCGCAAGACGACTGCTATGTTTGGCAGGCTACAAAGCGTCGCCATTGGTTTGGACCTACAAAGGCAGAGGTGTCGCTTGTATGGCTTATCGGAAATGGTAACTTTAACAAAGGAAAGGGTAAGAGACGATGAAACGCTACCTATACATAACATTTGCAGTTGTGTGGGTGCTTATCGGTTGTACCCATAAGGAGTTGTGTTACCATCACCCTCACCAAAAGGATGTAACTGTTGTTTTTGATTGGAGTGGCGCACCAAATGTAACTCCGCGTAGTATGTGTGTATATTTCTATGCCGAGGATGGTAGCTCTTGGCAGCGTTTTGACTTTAACGGCCACTTGGGAGGTACAGCCAAACTGCATGTGGGTCGCTATCACGCAATATTCTATAACAACGATACAACGGGTCTGTTATTCTCTGATACAGATAGCTTTGAGAAACACACTCTATACACCCGTGAGGGAGATGTTTTGGAGCCTATCTACGGTAATACAGCCCGACATACACCACGCGCCAGAAATACTGAGGACCAGATGGTTACAATCTGCCCTGATATGGTTTATGGTGGTTATGCAGTGGATATTGAGGTAACAGATTTCGGTGTAAAATACTCCTATGTGTCAAGCCGTAATAATGTGCTTGTTACAGTCGATAGTCCGGATATTGTACTTACACTATATCCTGTGCAGCAGACGGCTCGCTATACCTACGAGATTACAAATGTCAAGAATCTTAAGTACGCCTCGTCAATGTGCGCCTCACTCTCCGGCATGGCGTATAGTCTTGCAATAGGAGAGGGCGAACTAAGTCCAACAAATGTTATCATACCATTTGCGGCAAAGCCGGAGTTGGCAACTAATCGTATTACGGGCGAATTTATCACCTTTGGACACCATCCGGCAAATGATGAGAAACACATGTTTGTCCTCTATGTAATCTTCGACAACGGCGAAAAGTATTACTACACCTTTGATGTTACCGACCAAGTTGATGGGGCAGAAGACTCACTGCATATACACCTTGAGATTAACGACCTCTCTTTCCCTACACCTATATATAATGGTAATGGCTTCCAAGTAGGCGTTGACGATTGGGAGAGAGTTGAACAAGACCTTATATTGTAACACTAACCATAAAA
>JAFWBN010000135.1 GCA_017507075.1 Alistipes sp.
AGGGAAACAATAGTATGCACCACCGAGATAGTAGGTCTCGCCCGCGTAGCCATCATTAAGCTCTGTACCGGCCTCAAATGGGAAACGAGAGACTGTGCGGGTATAACCATAAGCCTTATGTTTTTTGTTATTTGTGCCATTGCTACCAATCCAAACATAGTCTTTGCCATCCTCGCCATGCTCTATATCAAGGCTATTTGCACTACCGAAGTAGCGAAGTGTCATAATCTCGCGCTTACCATCTTTACGACGCACAACATAGTTCTCATGCACCTTTGTAAGACCCTGTTTATACTGGGCGATATTACCAGGCTGAGAGAACCACATAGTTTGCTCATCAGCCGAGATAGCAAAGCCCTGAGTAGCACGGTGTGCGGTCTTCAAAGCTACGCCTTTTGTGAGGAACTGAGACTCTTTGGTCATCTTGGTCATCTTTGTAATGGTAAGTAGGCGTGGGTCTGTAACCTTCTCCTTCTTTGCCTTTGATTTTTTAGCTTTCTGGGCAGATGCAGGAAGTTGTACGCCCACAACAAGCAGAGCCACAAGGGCTACGGTTATAAATCTCTTCATAAAGTTAAATGTTATTAGGTTCTTTTTGGTTATATATTACAAAGTTATGTTATTTTTTTCAATTTTCAACTTTTCTTGCAAAAACTTACCTGTATAGCTATTAGGATTAGCCACAATCTGGCTCAAAGTACCCTCTGCAACCACCTCTCCGCCGCCACTTCCGCCATTTGGACCTATATCTATAATATGGTCGGCTACTTTGACAACATCCAGGTTATGTTCGATAACAACAACCGTATTACCCCTATCGGCAAGTTTTGATAGTACCGAAAGTAACTGTCTTATATCCTCAAAATGCAGACCTGTTGTAGGCTCATCGAGGATATAGAGGGTTTTACCCGTATCTTTTTTCGACAGCTCTGAGGAGAGTTTTATTCGCTGGCTCTCTCCACCCGAAAGTGTTGTACATGGCTGGCCGAGGGTAAGGTATCCCAAACCCACATCCTGAATAGCTTTCAGTTTATTATAAATGGTAGGTATAGCAGCAAAGAACTCGACGGCTATATTGACCGTCATATTCAGTACATCATTGATACTCTTGCCTTTATATCTAACCTCAAGGGTTTGGTGATTATAACGATTTCCGCCACAAGCTTTACACTTTACATATACATCGGGCAGAAAGTTCATCTCTATAGTCTTTACACCCGCGCCCTTACACTCCTCACAGCGACCTCCTCGAACATTAAAAGAGAATCTACCCGCCTTAAATCCGCGAGCCTGAGCATCCGGAGTAAGTTCAAAGAGCTTGCGTATATCACTAAAGACATTTGAGTATGTTGCAGGATTACTCCTCGGAGAGCGACCTATAGGCGATTGGTCTATAACTACAAGTTTATCAATATTTTCAACGCCCTCAACTTCTTGATAATCAAGAGGTCGGGTCATAGAGCGATATAGTCTCTGAGAGAGTATCGGCACAAGGGTTTGATTGACAAGCGTACTCTTTCCTGAACCACTGACTCCTGTAACGCAAATAAACTTACCCAGCGGAAACGATACATCTATACCCTTAAGGTTGTTTCCTCTTGCCCCGCGTATAGTCAGATACTTGCCATTGCCCTCTCTTATGCTTTCAGGTATCTCTATTTTGCGCCTACCCGACAGATAGTCTGCCGTAATACCATTTGAGCGCACAATATCCTCAAAGCTACCTGCAGCAACGATATGTCCGCCACGACGACCTGCCTTAGGTCCCACATCGACAATAAAATCGGCTGCACGCATCATATCCTCGTCATGTTCAACGACAATAACGGAATTACCCGCATTTTTCAGCTCCTTAAGTGTCGAAATAAGGCGTTTATTATCCCTCTGATGCAAACCAATGCTCGGTTCATCAAGGATATAAAGCACATTGACAAGCTTTGAGCCTATCTGTGTAGCGAGGCGTATTCGCTGACTCTCGCCACCTGAAAGAGACTTTGAGGCTCTGGAGAGTGAGAGATAACCTAAACCCACATCCACAAGAAAACGCAACCTTTCGCGTATCTCTTTGACAATCTCCGAGGCTATTTTTCGCTGATTATCTGTCAAATATTGCTCTACCGAGCCAAACCAATCGCTCAGTTCATCTACAGACATATCCGAGAGTTGGGCAATATTTTTATCCCCTATTCTGAACTGCAAAGACTCCTTCTTTAGGCGAGTACCATTGCAGTAAGAACATTTGCGATACAACACAAACTGACCTCTCCACTTATCACCATGACGGCTATCCTCCTCGTCTGCATATGTTGCATTGATATACTCTGCAATACCCTCCCAAGTACGCATCTGCACACCGCGCTGATATGAGAAATCGGCAAGGTCAACCATAACAGGTTCTACATCCCCATAGAGAATTGCATGCAGACCCTCGTCTGAAATCTCAGCGATAGGAGTATCGACAGTAAACCCATATCTTTTGCCCAGAGCAAGTATGGTTGCAAAGAGCAGGTTGTCCTTCTGTTTACCAAGAGGTGCTATACCTCCATCTTTTATGGTCATGCTTCTATCCGGTACAACCCTCTCCATATCAAAAACACTCTCCTCGCCAAGACCGTTACAGTGTGGACAAGCTCCCTTTGGCGAGTTAAATGAGAAGGTATATGGCTCTGGCTCCTCAAAGGCTATGCCTGTTGTAGGACACATCAAATGGCGTGAGTAGTAACGCATACTATCATCTGTATAGTCATGCAGAGCCATAGTGCCTTTACCCTGACTCATTGCATCGCCAATAGAGCGCATCATACGCTCACGCATATCCTCATTTACTGCGAATCTATCAACCACAAGCTCTATAGAGTGGGTTTTATAGCGGTCAAGCCTCTCTGTTGCAGAAAACTCTCTTATTGTACCATCTATACGGGCATATATGTATCCACGCTTAGAGAGCGACTCAAAAAGCTCTCTATAGTGTCCTTTACGCTCCCTGACCACAGGTGCAAGCAGTGCTATACGCTTACCTGAATACTGCTCTATGATAAGGTCGCAAATCTGCGCATCGGTATAATGCACCATCTTCTCGCCGGTTGTCGGAGAGTAGGCTGTTGATACTCTGGCAAAGAGAAGTCGCATAAAATCTCCAATCTCTGTTACTGTACCTACTGTAGAGCGAGGATTTTTATTTGTAGTCTTCTGTTCGATGGCAACAACGGGACTTAAACCTGAGATTTTATCCACATCAGGTCGCTCCATAGAGCCAATAAACTGACGAGCGTATGTAGAGAAGGTCTCCATATATCGGCGTTGACCCTCTGCATATATAGTATCAAAGGCAAGAGAACTCTTGCCACTGCCCGACAGACCCGTTATTACTACAAGTGAATTTCGAGGTATCTCAAGGTCTATATTTTTGAGGTTATGCACCCTTGCACCCTCGATTTTAATCTTCTGATTCATCAATAATCCGCCTAAAAAAGAGTCCAAATCTCTATTCGCACACGCTACCCATTATCTGAGCAAAGATGTCATGCAACGATATAAGCCCTACCAAATCTGCAAAGCATATAAGAACAATAACCAGAGTAAAACCCTTAATAAAGCCCTTACCTAAGTGCGTTGCATAGTGTGATGCAAGAAACGAACCTATAATATTTCCCACACCATGCGGGATACCAAACAGATAGTCAATTTGCCCATTTATTACAAATACAGCAAGCGAGAAGGGTGTTGCCACAAATATAACAAAGTTTTTAATGGCATTTGCCGTCATTATATCCATACGCATAGCCCAAAGTGTGATTGCTAAAATAAGATAGCCTATGCCTATGTAAATATACCCGCCATAGAAGCCAATACCCAAAAAGAGCAGATAGTGCCACGCTTTAATATCTAAATTATGCCCCTCCTTAATCTTTATTCTATTGTCAAAGATAATGTAGAGCAGTATTACAACAAGAATAACACCGAAACAGATTCTAAATACATTGTCGTTGATATGTGTTGCTACAAGCGAGCCTGCAATATTGCCTATAATAACCGGAATAGAGAGCAACAGTCCGTGGCGGAGGTTAAACACACCCTTTCGTAAAAATGTTATCGTGGCTGTGAAGTTTTGTAAAAATACAGCTATTCTGTTTGTTCCGTTGGCAATAGTAATAGGTAGTCCCAAAGCCGTAAACATGGTAACAGAGACCACTGAGCCTCCGCCTGCCAATGTGTTTATCGCGCCCACTATAATACCCGATACAACAAGAATAAGTGTAATAGTCCAATCCAACTCCATAAACCCTTCTCTCTAATTTCAAAACTCAAAAATACTAAATATTTCGGAAAGTTGCAATGTTTTGATTACTTTTGCAACAAATTTACAGCTATGAAGGTAGGAGAGATTTAAAAACT
>JAFWBN010000136.1 GCA_017507075.1 Alistipes sp.
AATATAGATAGGGCAGGGGTGTCGTCTATATACAATTTTGCATGTCCTAAAGGCTTTGTGGCAACAGATAAGTGATTCCAATCTGAAGGAGAGAGTCTTCCGCTACGGATATTCTTGCTGTCAAGACCCGTTTCGGCAACAATGAGTCGTGTCATAAGCTGCACTGCCGACATCTCAAGTGAGAAGAAGGCGACAGGGGTCTGATAATCAACGGCAATATTTCGTGCCATGGATAACACAAATGCAGTCTTACCCATAGATGGACGGGCTGCAACGATAATCAAGTCTGAAGGCTGCCAACCAAGCGTTACATTATCCAAAGCCGAGAAACCTGTGCACACTCCGCTATATAAAGAGTCATTTTTACTTGCCTCTTCAATCTGTGCAATGGCTTTGCTGAGTATAGATGCAGAGTCTTGAACGCTACGCTTTACATGTCCTTCGGTAACCTTTAGGATAGAAGTCTCGGCAAAACCTATAAGGTCGGTAACATCTGTAGCACTATCATAAGAGCGACGCTGAATCTCTATAGCCGAGTTTATAAGCTCTCTTTGGACATACTTCTGCGCAATTATTCGGGCATGAAACTCGACATTTGCAGCGGCACCGATTTTTTGTGTCAATTGCGCCAAATATGCTGCACCACCAACCTTTGTCAGCTGACGATTTGCTTTCAAATACTCCGTTACGGTGTATATATCGACAGGTTTGCCGACTGTTGCAAGCTCGTTTATCGCGTGATATATAATGCGATGCTCCTCTGTGTAGAATGACTCCTCATGGAGATACTCCTGCACAATGGTAACACTTTCGCTCTCCAACATCAGCGCACCTAACACCGCCTCTTCAAGCTCTACAGCCTGAGGTGGTACAACTCCTCCCATTTCAGCCTCAGGAACTAAGGCAGTGTATGCCTCGCGGTTGTTTCTCTGCGACCCTCTATACTCTTTTGCCATAAAAAAAATTTCTACCCTACAAAGGTAGAAAATAAAATCAAAACCAGCAACACGAAATTACCGGTTCTTTGTTGTTGTAACTCTTTAATCGTAGAACGGATAGTGAGTTATAATAGTTCTTCTTGTGTGCCAGATGTAAACTTGCCGGCAAAGAGTCTTGCAGCGTAGCTCTCAGGGATAAATATCTTGTCTATCTCCATCGCCTCAAGGATGCTTTTATGTGTGGTATCTAAGGCGCGGGCATATATTTTCTCTGCTTTAAGAGCTTTCAGTGCTGCCACAACTCTAAGAGAGTGGTCCATACTCTGACCTATAGCCACAATAGCGCAATCAATATCTGCAAGAGGTAGTGAGCGGAGTGCCAACGGGTCTGTGGCATCCATGATATAGCAGAAAGCAAGACGGTCCTTTATCTGTTCTACGCTTCGGCTGCTGCTATCCACGCCTATAACTTCATGTCCATTGTCTGTAAGTGTCTGGGCAAGGGTTTTACCAAAATTTCCCAGACCAATTACTAAAAATTTCATATACTATTAGTTTATAATTACATTTTCTTCAGGAAGCCTGTAGTGTATATTATCTTTAACCGAGAATAGACTCATCATAACAGTAATAAGTCCTACGCGCCCGATAAACATCATTGAAGAGACTAAAACTTTACTTGTAGCACTCAACTCAGCTGTTATTCCGAGGGATGATCCGGCGGTGCTTAGTGCTGAAATAGTCTCAAAAAATATGGCAAATGGGTCTATCTGAGGTTCAAGAATCATTAACACTATAAAACACCCCATTATAACCATAACCGAGCCAAAGATTGTTGCGTATGCTCTGCGGATAGAGTTTTCGGATATTTCGCGGTTGAACATAGTAACCCTTTTTTGTCCCCTTACAACAGACATAAAGGAGGCAAAGGCAACGGTCAGCGTATTTACTTTGATACCTCCCGCAGTTGACTGTGAGGCACCTCCAATCCACATAAGCAGAGAGTAGAATATCAGAGAGAGTAGCGAAAATTGTGAAAGCTCAATACTATTAAATCCGGCTGTTCTTGGAGCTACGGCATTGAAAAATGAGTGAGTAAGTTTACCCGCACTATTCATCTGGCCAAATGCCCCGTTCCACTCGGTTACTGCCATGGCAAGAGTACCTAAAACAAGCAATATAAGGGTGGTTATAAGTGCAATTTTGGTATTCAGCCTTGCAAGGTGGGTATATTTTGCAGGTGTTTTGCCTTTACGGAAAATCTTTACAAAGGCATATTTGATATAGTACGACAAAGCGTTTCTAAAGTTTACAAGCACCGGAAAACCGATACCTCCAAGGAAGATAAGTGTTGCAATGATAATATAGAAACTGTTATGCCCCGTAATAAGCATAGGATTTCCTAAATTGCCCTCTAAAGTTGAGAAACCGGCGTTGCAAAATGCCGAAACGGCGTGGAAAATAGAGAATAGTATCTCTTGATTGAGGGTCATATTCAGTTCTCCGTGTATGGAAAGCCATATCGATACCGCGCCTATAGCCTCTATACCTAATGTAAAACCAAGGATGTATAGCAGTGTTGACATCAGCGAGGATATAGTATCGGACTGTACCATATCTCTGAGCGCAAATTGGTCGTAAAGACCCGTACCGCCCATAAAGAAGAGTGCGAAGAAACTTGTTACCGTCATCACACCTAAACCTCCAATCTGAATAAGCAATGCAATAATGATTATCCCCTCTGTAGAGAAAGTTGAGGCTACATCTACGGTTGACAGACCTGTTACACATACAGAACTTGTGGAGACAAAGAGCGCATCAACAAGCGACAGACTGACATTTGGAAGTGTTGAGCGTGGTACCATAAGCAGTATGGTGCCAAAGAATATGATAATCAAAAATGCCGAGGCAAGAAGTAGTGCAGGGTTTGTTCGTCTGCGGGTAATGCCCACAATACTACGCGAAATCTCCATTAGAGCAAATATACCCATTACGGTTAGTGTATATAGCTTGCTTTCAAATATATGGTAGTATTTTGCAAGTAGTGCGTAAGAGCTGTTTGCCGGTATAAGATGTGGGATTACAGCCAAATATAGCAGAATACCAAGAATTGTGGTAAATATAAGGTTTTGCCTCCTGATGTGGCTCCAATTTGTAAATATCCTCAGTGTAAATAGAGCTGCAAAAAATAGTCTGACAAAGCGGTAAACCTTGTCTATATATGCCATCTCGGAGCTATCAAGACTAAAACCATAGTCTATTATAGCGGTTGCTATAAATAGAGCCGAGACTATAAAAGAGAGCAGTTGGGAGATAAACCCAATTCTATTCTGCCATCTCTGAGGTATGTATCGAGAGATAAGACCCATTGTACAAAGTTAGTAATCTTCTTAAAATCAATCCAAAAACTATACCTATTGCTGTGGAACAATGCACTGTTCACGGTTGAACGCGTAGGATACTAATACCTCTACTTTGCCATCTTTTGGACGATAAATATTAAGAAGCGGAATCTCTGGCGCAAGTTTGAATCCTGTCGGAGGTGTAAATGAGAAAGAGACTGCCTCTCCATTGACATATATGAAATTCAGCCCTTTGGGGTACAGTTCTGAACAAATATTCATATAACACCCATCTGTAGCCTCGCGAAGTGCTTTAGAGTAGGACTCCTTAGTGGCTATGCTGGTAACGATGTAGTATTTTGGCTCGCCGTCATAGTCTATTGATATTTGATACTCCAAAAATTTAGCAACTTGCTGTTCAAGAGAAGGCTCTCCATCAATTGTCTGCCAGCCATCTTTTTTATACTCTTTGACCTCAGCTTTTGCGGTTTTGAGTAGCTTTGAATTTTGTGCTGAAAGGGTTGTAGCTACCAATAAAATAGTCAGCAGTAGTGTTAGTATTCGTTTCATTGTTTTAAGGTTTTGTTACAAAGTTAGTAATTTGATACCGAATAAACAAAAATTACAGTTTTGAGTCGCTACAAGATTCTCTTACCATTGTAAAGTCTTTGCTAATATCTCCTGTGCCAAAATCAAAATCAATACCGAGTGCAGAGAAATCGAAAATCTCGCCACTCTCCTTAAATCCGAATTTTTCGTACAGCGCAGAGGCCTCTGTGCTACTTGGAATAAGCATGGCATAGCTAAAATCCGCACTATCTATATATTGTACAGCCTTGTTGATAAGTGAGGATGCAAATCCCCTTCCTCTATACTCTGGAGCGGTTGCAACGGCATAGATATAGGCTATTTTGTGGTTATTGTGCGTAAGAGGTACAATGTGTAGCATTGATACAACTCTGTTTTTGTCGCAAATAGTAAACGCAAGTTCAGGGGTGTAGAATTGCGTGATAAAATTCTCAATATCCTCAATACTATCCCCAAAAACATCCCGCCACAGAGCTATAATCTGTTGCTCTTTTGCTCCAAGAGCAAGCGCGCTATATTTTTTGAACATCATAGTAGGGTTGTAGCTCAGCTTTGCTTGTCTTAGCCCCTTAAGTCCCATATCCTCCTCGCGGTTGATATATTTATACTCTGAAAGTAGTGCCTGAGCAGTAAAATTATTTATTGCCGCAGCTGCTCCCTTTATATCGGTGTTGGATTTCTCTATATGGATACAAAATGTGTCATTACATACAGCCGACCCTATGGTAAAGGCACAAGGGGTATCATTATGATAGAGAATCCACCCTTTGATAGGTAGAGTAAAAAAGTTGTCTATCATGCGCTTAAGAGCCATCTGCTCACAATCCTCGGGCGTTACACCTCGCTTTTGGCACCAAAGGGTATTAACAGAAAGACAATCTTCAATATTTTGTTGTGTAATACTCTCAAAACGGTAGCTACAACCAGACTTAAATTGGTTTATAAGATTTCGTTTGGCTTGAAATCGCCGTCCGGGGAGTAATGCAAGGTCCGTTGTGAGATATATGTAATCTTCAGTGCTTTTAGAACTACCAAAGGCAAATTTGCCAGGGAATACTCTTTTAAGCAACTCTTTATGTGTGCTATCAACCCCATAGAGTCTTAAAGGTTCGCCGCTCAGAGCTGCATCTGCCTGCATAGCCTCTATAGCTGCAGTAAAGTCTCCCTCTCCGATAGGCTGCATATAAGCAGTACGGTTGTCGGATGTCTTGAATTTGATAAGCACAAAACCTCTCCACAGACAGACCATGCTGTGAAAAGTATCCTGCCAGGAGACTATATTGACAAAGCTTAAATCGCAGTTACGGCAATTTTTAGGGAAAACAACCCTTTCAAATAGACTATTATCTGCCTCTGTAACAGAGTGAAAGGGAATCGGGGACTGTATAGTTTTTGCGCTCTGCATGCTCATAATATTGCTGAATATACGCCTTTATAACATCCTCAATATGGCTGTCATAATGGGTGCCTATCAAATTGTTACTCTTGGCAATATCGTCGGTAGAGTATATCTGCTCGACCTTTCCATTTGTAAATATATGAATATACTTATCAGTAAATGCTTTGTACTCTCCATTGTCAAAGACTATTACAGGCATAGAGTTTTTGTCTGCAAAAATATCTCTGCCGTAGGCAAAATATGGTCTATCGTAACCTAAAACTCCAAGCAATGTGGGCATAATATCTATCTGCGATACAGGATCGGAACATTCTCCCCTGAGTTGTCCATCTCCAGAACACATAGCTCCTATTACATGGAAATCGCCAGGCGAGGTCTTTGTCTTCTCTGCATACTGCTCACATGATACATGGTCTGCCACAAATGCAAATATTGTGCGAGAGAACCACTCTTTATCCCTATTGGCAGCAAAAAACTCTCTTAAAGCCATATCTAAATAGGCTGCACACGGTTGCATGGGCGTATTTCCCTTAGGTAGTATATCTTTCAACTGCTCTGGAACAACAAAAGGGTGGTGGGAGGAGATTGTGAATACAGATGCAAGGAAAGGCTCTGCCATTGTATCAATGCACTCGCCCATATACTTTAGGAATTTGTCATCCCAAATACCCCAATAACCGTCAAAGTCATTATGCCCATGCTTCTTCTCATAATCCTCCTTGCTGTAACACTTATCAAAACCTGCCGATATGGCATAGGCATCAAAACCCATAGAGCCTCTCTCAGAGCCGCAGAAAAATGCTGTTGAGTACCCATCCTCTTTTAGCAATCGTGGCAGAGGACAACTCTCCCCTAAAGACTGAGGCATAAGCACAAAAGGCTCTTCAAGTGAAGGTATAGAGCCCCAAACACTTGGCAGTGCCTGTATAGAACGCTTGCCGTTTGCATACATCTTTTTGAAGGTATAGCCACTCTGCATCAGAGAGTCAAGAAAAGGTGTATATCCCGCTTGATTATCAGTGTATAACTCAGGACACAGATGCTTAGAGTGCTCGGCAGACATGCTCTCAATAACAAAGATAACTACATTTTTATCTTTACGCTCTGTACCACTACTTGGAAAGTGATATGGTGTATATATCTGCTGTAGTTGCTCTTCTGAGAAATACTTAGGTACTTCAACCCTTGAGTTTCCTGCAGTACGGATAATACAGAAGGGGTTTGACAAAACGATGTTTGCCTTATTGCCATCTTTGGCAAACTTTAGAGAGTATGGCACAGCCGTTGGTCGAGCCATGCGGCTCAGTCCGCCCCTTATGCCTGCAATACATAGCACTATGGATAGCACCAATACTCCACTATTTACCACATAGTAGCTCCAACTCTTGCAGACTGTCGTAGTGCTACTTTTGCGATGGTATGCCCATACTGCAAATGCTATAAGCAGTATGCCGACAGCGACTAAATGGAGATTTTCGACTGCAAATTTAAGTAATAGCTGTGCAGAGTTAGAGTTCTCTGTAAAGAAAAACTCTTCTGCCGTAAATCGCTTTTGGGTATATCGGAAATATACCGCATCGGCAAGATTTACAGCCACGCAGATAGCAATTACAATGGCATAATACCAGAATAGCGACTTTTTATACCAACTCTTATCTCGAATATGTATAGGTAGAAGCGAAAAGACTATCCACACACCAAAGGCATAACAGAGAGAGATTGTGTCAAACCTCAGTCCGCCATATATAAGGCGTGGCACTTCACTCCACTCTATTGTACCGAAAATTTCGGCATTATAGAGTGTGAAGATAACCCTACAAATCATAATCACAGACCGCCCATGGTGTGGTGGATGCCAGCGGTCACCTTGATGCCGTAGAAAGGAGCGGTGTCAAGGGGATTGGCGAAGCTGGTGCGGCCGAACTCGGCGTCGGTCTTGGCAGCAACGTTGGCATTCCAGGCTTCCATGGTGGCGGGGAAGTTGGCAGCGTCAACGCCCATGGCGTTGGCCAGCTCTTCGTAGGTGTTGCCGGAAACGGTCAGACCCTTGGTGATGTAGCCGGCGATAACGCTGGAGGCGTCCACCATCTTCTGGTCAACGATCAGCCAGCTGTAGGAGCCGGTCTGAGC
>JAFWBN010000137.1 GCA_017507075.1 Alistipes sp.
GGCATCGTCATATTCGATGCTGAAAACTCTACAAATGATTGATAAGACAGGCTACAATTGGCGCTTACCCGTTACGAAAGTTGAACTGTCAAATTTTGTATTGAATTGGTCAACCGTTACCCTCTTTATCTGCTCGTATGGAGGCGTAAGCAGATCAAAATTGATAGCATAATGGATTGCCGACTCTAAGATTGTTATCAACCACTCTCTTGAAATCTCCTCCTTGCCAAAGTTCATTGCCCGCATAGAGGTTTGACGCTTACCCTCTACAAAGAACATCCTCTCACGATTGATAAATATACGACCAATCAGATAACCCTCGTCTGCTGAGCGTTTATCCTTAAAAGAGTCTGACAAAAAGTCATAAATCTCTATAATTCCGCAGTAGCTATTTGCCTTATCGCTCTGCACATAAGGATTTTGCCAGATTATATGGTTTGAGTCAAACTGGAATATGTCTGTATGCATCTTAAAAATGATAAGGTCTGACGCAATCTGCAACTGAGCCTCGTGTTTACCACGGTCTCTATACTCAAGTCTGACACGGCGGTCAACTTTGCCCTCAAGGGCATCCTCCATCTCAGAGGCCATCTCAAAAAGCGTATCTTTGAGCAGGTTGAACACCGCAAATGTATTGTCAAATACTCGTTGTTTGAGCATCGACTTCTCGACAATAGTTCCG
This sequence comes from Alistipes sp., assembly GCA_017507075.1. GTDB lineage: Bacteria > Bacteroidota > Bacteroidia > Bacteroidales > Rikenellaceae > Alistipes. The sequence goes on from JAFWBN010000137.1 coordinate 683, forward strand.
AGAATCTTCTCTCGCAATGGTTTTTGTGTCATAACTGTAGCTATTTATAAGTTCTACAAAATTAGTGAAAAAACTCTAAAAACGCTACCTATAGAGAAATTTTTATTAACTTTGGTCGTTATAGAGTAAAAAAAGTATGGAAAAAAGTCCTCAGAATATTGAGAAATACCAATCCGAATATACCGAAAGTGGGTTGTGGAAAAAGATAAAAGATGCTATAACAAGTGCAGGAGAGAAGCTCGTATATAATGCTCTACTGTTATACTATACCGCCCAAAGCCCTCAGACTCCGGCAAAACATAAGGCTGCCATATATGGTGCATTAGGATACTTTATCCTTCCGACAGATATTATCCCCGACATCCTACCAGGAGTTGGATATACAGACGATTTGACGGCTATACTCTCAGTTATTGCTCTTGTATCAATAAATCTTACGGACCAGATAAAATCTCAAGCCCGTGAGAAGTTGAAAAGCTGGACTCACAAAGAGTAGAAACCGACAAAGGTCTCGAACTACCACCAATTAAAAATATATACCTTTGAGCCGACTCTGAGCGTAGAGTTTTTGCGCAGAGAGTTCATCTTGGCAAGTTTTTGTACCCTGATACCATACTTTTGAGATATAGAATGCAGCGTCTCGCCCTTAGAGACGGTATGCTCTATATCCTTGCCTTTAATGTAGCTCTTCTTACGCTCGATATAGACAATCTCGCCCTTTGTAAGAGTGTGTTTTTTGGAGACCTCATTAAATCTTCTCAATGTTCGCTCAGAGATATAGAACGCCTCGCCTATTGATGCATAAGTATCGCCCTGCTTTGCTACAACATAGCACACCTTGTTGATTCTGTTGATATTATACCCCTTATGTGCGTTGATTGTAACGCGGAAATTATCCGGACTTACGGGCTCTTCATCTTGTTTGGAACTCTGAGAGGCAAACCACTCTGCATTCTCTTTAGCATTCTTAGCAGACGAGTATATCGCTGCACCATCCTCTCTATCAAGGATATAGAGACGATATTTCTCAATAATGGTTATAAGTCGCTCGGCATAATCCGGAGCTGTGGCATAGCCTGCAGCCTTAAGACCTCGCGCCCAACTGCGATAGTCATCTGCTGGATAGGCGAACAGAGAGTCATAACGAGGAGAGGAGTCCAAAAACTCGGCATGGTCTCTATACGATGCCTCCACATTTGAATAGGCTCTAAAGCACTCCCCCTTAGCATCGTCATCATGATAGACCTTTCTGCCTTTCCAGCCCTTTTTACACTTAATTCCGAAGTGGTTATTTGAAGACCTTGACAGCTGACTGTTACCCGCATCAGACTCCAAAATACCTTGAGCCATAGTTATACTTGCGGGTATTCCGTAACGCTCCATGTGGGCTACGGCAATCTTTTTGTACTTCTCAATATACTCTTCACGAGTTTGACGCACTGAGGCTGACAGTGTTCCTATGGATAAAACAACCAAAAGGACAGAAAATATTGTATATTCTATTTTTTTCATTACCTTTGTCTTATATTGGTACAAAGGTAAACTATTTTCAATAAATTATCAACAGGTAATGAAGAACCTGCACATAATAACTCCGGTAAAAGACTCTATTGAGTCAACAATAAAGACTATCGAGGCTGTTCTACAGTCAAAACTCGACATACCTTATACTTATACCGTATATAACGATTTCAGCACACCTCAAAACACTGAGCTGTTAGAGCATTATGCTGCCACTATGGGTTTTGAACTTCTAAACCTCGCTGATATTACCGACCATCCATCGCCAAACTATCTGCTTGTACTTCAGATGGCACAGCAGCGCGCCAATAAGGACAATGCAGCACTTGCTATTGTTGAGAGCGATGTTATCGTAGAGCCTACCACCCTACAAGGTCTTGTTACAGGCTCTGAAGATAGGGATGA
>JAFWBN010000003.1 GCA_017507075.1 Alistipes sp.
GCATTGGCCGGAGGTTATGGTAAGCTATGAGATGACAACCAAAACACTATTTTCAGCAGATGCCTTCGGTAAATTTGGAGCATTGAGTCATGATGAAGAGTGGGCTTGCGAGGCTCGAAGATACTATTTCAATATTTGTGGAAAATATGGAGCTCCCGTTCAGAGCCTGCTCAGGAAGGTCGTAGCTCTTGATATTGCTGCAATATACCCTCTACACGGGCCTATGCTTACAGAAAATTTGGACTACTATATCGGTCTATATGATTGTTGGAGTAAGTACGAGGTGGAGACAGACGGTGTCTTTATAGCTTATGCCTCAATTTATGGAGGAACTGCTGCGGTTGCTCAAAAATTGGCAGATATTCTCAAAGCAAAGGCTGTAAGAAAGGTTACTCTTGCCGATTTATGCCGCGATGATATGGCAGAGGCTGTAGAGGACGCCTTTCGTATGGGAACACTTGTTGTTGCAGCGGCATCGTATGATGGAGATGTATTTCCTCCGATGCATGAGTTTTTGCACCACCTGCAACTCAAAGGCTACCGCTCTCGCCGCGTAGGAGTTATAGAAAACGGTTCATGGGCTCCATGTGCAGCAAGGGCTATGAAGGCTTTACTTGAGCCAATGAAAGAGATAGAGTTGCTATCTCCTGTAGTAACAATCCGTTCTCGCATGAAAGAGAGTGATTTACCTGCCCTTACGGCTCTTGCCGATGCAATTGTTGGTAATGATTAAAAATAGCGCGCACCTTTACAAACTAAGGCGCGCGCTACTTTTAGACGCTGTCTTATGCTATAATAGTCTAAACTTGGCGTTTACAGAGTAGGAGAGCTTTATCTTCTTAAATTCGATAACCTCCTCCTCTTCGGCAGTGTCGCCTGAGTTTTTATAGGCTCTTAGCGCAGTTGCACTGCCTACAAAACGGGTCTCTCCCATGTTGTAGTTGCTGTCGTAGATATAAAAACACTCGCCTATACTCTGACCTACAGCCTCAGCAAGCTCTGTAGCGGTCTTTTTAGCGTTCAGTATAGCCTCTTTGCGTACCTGACTTCTCAGTTGCTCCAAATCCGAGTGGGATACTTTTGTAATCTTTATATTTGCGATAGCTATATCTGATAACGCCTCATAAACCTTTGCTACAGACTCTGCATCAGTAAGATAGAGCTGATATTTTACAGCCGTTAGGGTAGTGTTGCGCTTAAAATACGAACTCGACATATCCGCCACTCTCAGAGCCTTGTCTGTCTGCACTCCAACGCCCTTTAGTGCGTCAATCATTGCCCTGCGCTGCGCATCTATCTCCTGCTTACCCTTTGTAACAGAGGTGTCAAGAGTGATTGTAAGGTAAAATTGATTTGGTGTAACCTCCTTCTCGGCAATACCGTTTACCTGCACATAATTTTCAATCGTCTCATGCGCCATTATAGGCATACACAGCGTAATTGCAGCACATAGAATAATAAATCGTCTCATAATCTTCATTTTTATTTACACATACAAACAACGACAAATATAGTGCAAATATTGTTCTGGCGCAACTACTCGCTGCTTACCTAAAAGTCATACGGCTCTATCGCATCCGCATACTCTTTCCAGCCTTCAGCGGCTTTGTAGGCGGCAACCGACGCACGAGGAACATAGATTTTGCAATTTAATTTTTCATATACCCCATTTGTGAAGAAAGTAAACACATTTTCTTCTATGATTGGAGGTGTATTAGGTTCGCAATACACATGCGATAAATTTTCACATTTAGCAAAGGAGTATTGCTCAATAAGAGAAACATTTACAGGAATAGTAATGCTTGTGAGATTCTGACAATTGAAAAATGCGTAGTATTCAATACTTGTTACACTATCAGGAATGTTTATATTGGTAATGTTTGTACAACTAATGAAGGACCTAGATCCTATAGTAGTGATACCATAAGGTATTGTGTATTCTTTCATCCCAAATGGAGCAAAGCATACAAGTTCATTGTCTATTATAAGACATCGGTTATCATTAGATGCAAATTTACCATAAAAAGCGCGTAAATTATTACATAATTGAAAAATATCAATACTATGAGCTATTGAGGTAAGCATACTATTGGGAATAGTAACAGTCTCAAGACTATTACTATTGCAAAATGCACCACTGTCAATTCTTGTAACACCCTCTGATATAATTATGTGTTTAAGATTTTTGCATTCTTCAAATGAACAATATCCAATAGCTGTTACATTGCTTGGTGTTGTATATTCTATAGCATCACAACCAATAGCAAAGGCAACAATTGTTCCATCTACAATAAGACACTTATTATCATCAGAAGCAAATTTTCCGTAAAAAGCAGTAAGACTATCGCATAGATTAAAAGTTGCATTCCCAATGTGAATTACACTATTAGGAATAGTTATATCTATGAGGCTTATACAATCAAAAAACGCAAAGTCCTCAATAAAAGTAATACTCTCTGGAAGATTAACATTTATGAGATCGTGGCACCTCCAAAATAACCCATAACTCACTTTTGTTATA
>JAFWBN010000138.1 GCA_017507075.1 Alistipes sp.
CTGGCGATGTAGAGATGACAGAGAAACTCTGCGAGGGTCTTTTGATGAGCGGTTTTGCTATGCAGGCTATTCAGTCATCACGCCCTGCATCTGGTACAGAGCACCAGTTCTCACACTGCTGGGATATGGAGGATTTGTGCTTTGAGGGTAAGCATGTATCTCATGGCTTTAAGGTAGGTATCGGTACTCTTGCATCAACAGCCTCTTTGGAGTTCCTTCTTGAGCAGGATATTGAGAATCTTGATGTCGATAAGTGTGTAGAGAATTGGAAGAGTTGGGAGGAGCAGGAGGTAGAGATTCGTGCAATCTTTGAGGGTATGCCTGGTCATACTGCTCGCGGACTTAAGGAGACTTATGGTAAGTATGTTGACAAAGAGGGTCTTAGAACTCAACTTGAGGCACTGAAGGCTGCTTGGCCAACACTTAAGACCCGTATTGCGGAGCAGATTATCCCATTTGAGGAGGTTAGAGAGAATCTTCGTCTTGTAGGTGCTCCTTATGAGCCAGAGCATATCGGCGTTACCCGTGAGCGTTTCCGCAAGACCTTCTCATATATCCCATATATGCGTAGCCGCTATACAAATATAGATGTTGTCTATCGTCTCGGTTTAATGGACGCACTTTTGGAGCGTCTGTTCGGCAAGGGTGGCGTTTGGGAGTGTTAAAAAGTATCCCACTTGACAATTATAGTAGGGTGGGTGTCTAAAACGGCACCCACTTGTTTTAGATATAAACCTAAACCTAAAATATGAATACAACAAATCGTTCATTTAACAATTGGCAGTTGCGTACCATTATCTATACTATGATAGGTTATGCTCTGTTCTATTTTGTTCGTAAGAACTTCTCTATCGCCATGCCTGGCCTTACTGCTGAGTTCGGCATCTCAAAAGTATCACTTGGACTGTTTCTTACCCTGCATGGTATTATTTATGGACTTTCTCGTTTTGTAAATGGTATTATCACAGACAGAGGTAGCGCAAAGGTTGTAGCATCTGTGGGATTGCTGCTCTGCGCTGTGGCAAATATTATCTTTGGAGTCAGTGATTTTGTGGCAAATTGGATTGTAGTCCTTGCCGCTAAGATGGGTACAACATTGACCTTCTCCTCTGTGCTTGTCTATTGTATGGGTATTGTCTGGGTGATAAATGGCTATCTGCAGGGTATGGGCATACCTCCATTTACTAAAATTATGACCCATTGGATTCGCCCGGATGAACTCGCAACAAAGATGTCTGTATGGAATATGTCGCACTCTATCGGCGCAGGTCTTGTCTTTGGCCTTTGTGGCTGGGTTATCATGCCACACTTAGGAGTAGATATGAGCGCAAATGCAGAGGTTGTTCAAACTATTACCGCAAATCTGGGCGCAAATGCTTCGTATGAGGATATACTTAATTTCTCACAGCACTTTGGTGCTTGGCGTCTGTGCTTCCTTATCCCTGCAGCCTTTGCTTTGCTTGGCTCTTTGGGTATCTTTACGCTTGTGAAAAACTCTCCATCCGAAGTAGGTCATCCGGAGGTTATTGAGAAGAAAACTGCTGCTGTTCAGAGCGAGTCTGAGAAGGCTGAATATAACGCATTTGTGCGCCGCAAGGTCTTTGGAAATAGACTTATCTGGACTTTGGGAATTACAAACTTCTTTGTCTATGTTGTTCGCTTTGCAGCACTCGATTGGGGACCAACTATGCTCACAGAGTCAAAAGGCCTGACTCTTGCCATGGCAACAACACTCTGTATTGTGTTTGAGTTTATCGGTGGTAATATTGGTATGGTCTTCTGGGGCTGGCTTACAGATAAATTCTTCAATAGCAAAGCCCATCGTACCTGTGTGCTATGTATGATTGGCGCAGCACTTAGTGTGGCTGTGTTCTGGGCTATCCCTGCAGGCTCTGCATGGTGGATTCAGATTGTACCATTTACCCTTATCGGATTCTTCGTCTATGGTCCACAGGCACTGCTCGGTATCGCAGCTGCTAACCAGGCAACAAACCGCGCAGCGGCTACCGCAAACGGTATCCTCGGTATCTTCGGCTACGCCTCAACACTTATCTCAGGTGTCGGCTTCGGATATGTAGCTCAAAACTATGGTTGGGACGGAGCATACCTCACAATCTTTATCATGGCCCTGCTTGGTATGTTTGCTCTTCTGACTATGTGGAAGGCACCTGCTAATGGTTATGAATAATTCACCGTTCTTTGTCGTCATAGCACGGCATTTGCTTCCGCTAACAAAAAGTGCCTGCAAAGGGAAATACGCTGGAGTATGTCCCTTCGCAGGCATTTTTGCCGAGCGTTGCAACTACCGCACTCTGACGACAAATTGGGTCGGTGCTTTGATTAGGCGGAGTTTGAACTTTAATTGAGCGACGGAGATAGAAATGGCATTTAATAGTAACGGGCTTTCAGCCCTCAATGACATAGAATAGCGCGCTTTGCGCGCAGTATTAAGGGCTTTAGCCCGCTGTCATTTATTGCCATTAAATGTTATTCTGCATCTGACCCTGATTTGGCGGAAGGGTGCTTTAATCTTGGCGCGCGTCTCTAAGGTCCTTAGTGGCTCTATTTGCCACTTTATCCCAATCCACAATACTCCACCAATCTTTTACAAAGTCGCCTCGACGGTTGCGATAGTCTATATAGTAGGCGTGTTCCCACACATCGAGGACAAGCAGAGGATTGAGTCCTTTGCGCATAGGACAGTCGGCATTAGATGTAGATATAATTTTCAATTTTCCATCTTTATCCTCTATAAGCCAAACCCAGCCAGAACCGAACAGAGATGTTGCGGCGGCAGTAAACTCGCTCTTAAACTGCTCAAGGCTGCCAAAATCGCGTTCTATGGCACTCTTTAGTTCTGACGGAATATCTCCACTATCTGCTGTTAGGGCATCAAAAAATAGAGTGTGATTTAGCACCTGTGCAGCATTGTTAAATAGTGCGCCATCGGATTGTTTTACAACCTCTTCGAGTCTCAAACCTTCGTAGGGTGTGCCTGCAATAAGGCGGTTAAGGTTATCCACATAACCTTTTAGGTGCTTGCCATAGTGATAATCAATAGTCTCTTTGCTCATTACAGGTTCAAGAGCATCAGAGTTGTAGGGTAGAGGTGGCATTGTGTAGGTTGTGGTTTTAGTTGTCATACTATATGTTTGTTTAGAAATGGTTGCGGCTGTTGCGCTGTTGATATTAGTATCATTGTTTAAGTATATGTATCCTGTCAGATATGATGCAAAGAGTATCCATATCATATATGGTACAAATAGCCATGCGGCACCTTTGCTGATGCTGTATGTATAGACTATATATGCAAATACGAGTACATCAAGGATAAGTATTGTTATCAGACCTGCCAATGGCGAGCGCAGGGCAAAAAATCCTACACTCCATAGAAAATTCACAAGCAGTTGCAGTAGCCATAATCTGACTACGCTCATATCTCCTCTTGCGACCAATATTCCGATACTTACTCCCATAAGTATATACAGAATTGTCCAAGCAATCGGAAAAACTATTGCCGGAGGTGTTAGTGGCGATTTTAGAAGTGTCGGATACCACTCTGCAAGGGCAGAGGTCTGAATTGTTGAGCCAATCATGCCTACGGCAAGCGATAGAATAATAGGTATAGCGTATGCTAAAAATTTTCTCATATTGCGGCTATTTGAAATTTCGAAAAAAGGTAGTGCAAATAGAGTGCCTCTATACTTGTGAAATCAATAAACTTTGTTATTTTTGTTGTACTAACTTATTTATATGTTTTTTGAGAATAGGAAGAATCCTAATGTTTTAAGTCTCCCTATCTCTGCTCTAAATAATCTGGAAACGGTTATAGATGCATAGGAACTTATGAAGTTTGGCACGGCAGATATGGCCTATAAGTGGATGTTAAATCATCTTGAAAAAGGGACAAAACTATATATTATTGACCGTCGAGAGTTTTATAAATCAGACTCCGACCTGGCCGCGCCAAATATGATGAAAGCCGTTGAGGTTGCAATTTGGTATGAGGACATTCCAGACCATATAAAGGGTTCTGTGCCAATTCTAAAATAGAGAGAAAACCGAGGGGGTTGGTACTATCTAATTTTGCCGTTTGGAATATTATTGTTATCTTTGAAAGCAATTTTGCAATCATTTTTAACTTAAAACTAAATAAACTATGTTCAAAGGACATCCTAAAGGGTTGTATGCCCTTGCGCTTGCTAATACAGGCGAGCGATTCGGCTACTACACCATGCTTGCGGTTTTCGCGCTCTTCCTTCGCGCAAATTTCGGTCTTGATGCAGGTGTTGCCGGTTTTATCTATTCAACATTCCTCGGACTTGTATATCTGATGCCTCTGGCAGGTGGTATGCTTGCCGACAAGTTCGGTTTTGGTAAGATGGTAACTATCGGTATTACCATCATGTTTGCAGGTTATCTGCTTCTTTCATTGCCTTTGGGTGGTGATACCTTTGCAATGCTTGCAATGCTTGCTGCGCTGCTCTTTATCAGCCTCGGAACAGGTCTGTTTAAGGGTAACTTGCAGGTTATGGTTGGCGATTTGTATAACGATCCTAAGTATGCTGCAAAGCGTGATTCAGGCTTCTCACTCTTCTACATGGCTATCAATATCGGCGCACTCTTTGCACCTACAGCTGCTGTAAAGATTAAGGAGTGGGCAGAACTCAGCCTTGGCTACTCGTCAAATGATGCTTATCACTTCTCATTTGCTGTTGCTTGTGCATCGCTGATTCTGTCAATTGCTATTTACTACATCTTCCGTCCTACTTTCCGCCATGTTGAGGGTGGTAAGACAAAGAAGGGCGAGGCTGCAGTTGCTACAGAGCAGCTTACACCTGAGGAGACAAAGCAGCGCATTGTGGCTCTCTGCCTTGTATTTGCTGTTGTTATCTTCTTCTGGATGGCCTTCCACCAGAACGGTCTGACTCTTACATATTTTGCTGACGAGTTTACAGCAAAGAGTTCTGAGGGTATTCAGAGTATGCTCTTTAATGTTTGGAATCTGGTACTTGTAATTATTGGTGTTTATGCAGCATTTTCAGTGTCCCAGAGCGAGAGCAAGTCAGGTAAATACGCATCTCTTGCAGTGCTTGTAGCTGTTGTTGCAGTGCTTGTTTATAAGGCTCTTAATGTTTCAGGCTCTATCTCTATCAGCGCACCTATTTTCCAGCAGTTTAATCCGTTCTATGTTGTTGCCCTTACTCCTGTAAGCCTTGCAATCTTTGGCGGTCTTGCAAAGCGTGGAAAGGAGCCTTCAGCACCTCGTAAGATTGCTTACGGTATGCTTGTAGCCGCTGTAGGTTTTGCTGTTATGGCATTTGCTTCTATAGGTCTTCTTACTCCTGATGCTCAGGCTGCTGCCGGCGATGCTGCTATCTTTGTAAATCCAAATTGGCTAATCTCTACATACCTTGTACTTACTTTTGCTGAGTTGCTCCTCTCTCCAATGGGTATCTCATTTGTGTCAAAGGTTGCTCCTCCAAAGTATAAGGGTCTTATGATGGGTGGCTGGTTTGTGGCAACAGCTATCGGTAACTGGCTTGTATCTGTGGGTGGTTTCCTCTGGGGAGGTATCTCACTTACAGTAGTTTGGTCTGTATTTATTGTTCTTTGCCTACTCTCTGCTCTCTTTATGTTCGTTATGATGAAGAGATTGGAGTCTGCTACAAAATAATAGCTGAGAAACAATCAAACTAAGATAGTTTGTCGGGGTCTAAAGCTTTAGACCTCGACAATTTTTTTTTGTAAAGTAATAAAAAACTGCTAACTTTGTACTACTAAATTAAATTCAACTATGGGAAATAAGATTAACGACCCTATCGCCCGACTTATGGGCTTGCGTTACAAGTCGCATCCGTGGCATGGTATTGAGGTGGGCGATGGCGCACCTGATGTGATTACAGCCTTTATTGAGATGGTTCCTACCGATACTGTCAAGTATGAACTTGATAAGGTTAGCGGTTATCTGAAAATTGACCGTCCTCAGAAATATTCAAATGTAGTGCCGGCACTCTATGGCTTTGTGCCTCAGAGTTTTTGTGGCGATAGCGTTGCAAAGTATTGTATGCAGCAGTGTGGTAGAGAAAATATCGTTGGCGATGGCGACCCGCTCGATATCTGCGTGCTTACTGAGCGAGATATTGTCCATGGCGATATTATCTGCGAGGTGCGCCCTATAGGTGGCTTCCGCATGCTTGATGGCAATGAGGCAGATGATAAGATTATCGCTGTTTTGAGCCACGATGTAACATATAGTAGCTATAACGATATCACAGAGCTACCTAAAGGCGTTGTAAACCGCCTTAAGCACTACTTCTTGACCTATAAAGATATGCCGGATAGCGACAGCACAAAGAAAAAAGTCGAAATCGTCGATGTCTATGGCAAAGAGGAGGCTCAGGAGATTATAAATCGCTCCCTTGAGGATTATAAGTGCCATTTTGATGGGTTGGATGAGATACTTCGCCATGTATAAATATTTGTTGTGAAAACAGCACAACTACTTCCGCTAACAAAAAGTGCCGACAATGAGCAGTACGCTTAGTACAGCCCATCGTCGGCATTTTTGCCGAGCGTTGTATTTGCACTATTTTGACAACAAATTGGGTACTCTAATTTAGCTGAGGTTGAGCGCAAATTTAGTTTTGCGCTCCTTAATCTCACTTCTGTAAAACAGAAATCCGGCACAGGCTCGATGCCCATGCCGGATTTTTTGTTGCTATCTATCACTATAAGACTACCACTCAAGAATCTTCTTAAAGTCGAACTGCTCAGGATTTGCAACATACTGTTTTGCAGCCTGGTAATCCTCTGGAGTGATATAGTGCATTACATTGTTAATAATCTGCTGAATCTTGTCAGAGTTGATGTCAACCAAGCGTGGTGGAATCTTACCCTCTGCGTTCTGAAGGTCTTTCAGGTAGAGTGGAGATACATATCCATCCTGGCTGATATATACCATACAGCCGGTCTTACCCTCGCTAAAGAGCTTATAAACGCCCATACCGAGCTGTGAGCAATATACAAGGTCGTAAGCGATAGGGGTCTGGCAACGAACCTCATAACCAATCTCAACCGGACGAGACTTAACCTTAAGGCCGAGCTCCTTAACCTTCTTCTCAAGCATCTCGTTGAAGATGTGAGCCTTTGAGACCTTACCGAGCTCAGGGTGTCCGTGGTCGTCATAAGAGAAGTGTACGCCTGACTTTGCAATCTCCTCATCAGAGAGTGAGTGGAATACGCCTTCAGAAATCATAGCCACACCATACTCAACGCCCATAATCTTACGCTTGATGATTGCAGAGACAACAAGGTTTACAATCTTCTCAACAGTAATCTCGGTCTTATTGAACATCTCTGGGATTACAATCATAGGGTAGTGGCAAGCAGAGCCGATACCAAATGCCAAGTGGCCTGCGCTACGACCCATAGCAGCAACTACAAACCAGTTTGCAGATGTGCGAGCGTCGTTATAAACTGCACGACCAATAACAGTACCTCCCTCCTTTGCGCTCTGGTAGCCGAAAGTTGGCGAACCTGCAGGAAGTGGAAGGTCGTTGTCGATAGTCTTTGGAACATGGATGTTTGCGATAGGGTATTGCTTAGCCTCAAGGAACTTAGCGATGCGGTTTGCAGTTGAAGCAGTGTCGTCGCCACCTACAGTAACCAAGAGCTTAATGTTGTTTTCTGTGAAGAAGTTGAGGTCAAAGTTCTTCTCAAAATCCTCAGCAGTTGGCTTGAAACGGCTCATTGTAAGGTATGAACCACCCTGATTGAAGATATAGTCAGCCTTGAAGAAATCGAGGTCCTCATAGCGTGGAGCTGGGTTGAAAAGACCTGAATAACCATAGTGCAGACCGATTACGCGATAACCTTTGGCAAGGAAAGTCTTTGCCACACTGCCTACAACGGTGTTCATACCCGGTGCAGGACCACCACCTGTGAGAATTGCAATAGCTTCTTTCATAGTTGTTTTGTTTTTATAGTTTGAATTGTTTGTATCAAAAATCGTCCAAAGATAACACTTTTTTTGATTGGTTGTAGCGTCAATCAGCCGAAAAATCGTATTTGCTCCCCGTCGGCATATATATTTATAGTTCTTTTACGATTTTTTAGGGCTTTTGTTACCGTATATCCCGTGCCACTGCGACTTCTGCCTGTGTAGTAACTCACTATTATATCGGCATTTTCTACTAAATAGTCGTTTCGTATCCTGTATGCCTTGTAGCTGTACTCTTCTGCAAGCGTTATAACAGAATCAGCCGCCGCAAGCGTGGACTGATACCGCACCATCCAACCACTGCTCGGCATAGCCTCTCTATGCCCCTTGTAAGGAATTATGCAGACAAGTTTTATACTCTTAAACCGCCTCTTAAGTGCAATCACAACCTCTGCCGCAGCAATATCAAACCCCTCTGCCATGCCGCACAAAAAAGTATCGACACCCTCAGATATAAGCTGTTCAACCACCGCCTGCAATCGGTTGTTCTCCTCCCCACCGTATGACCTATGACCCGTAAACGCCGCAACCATAACGCAAAGATACAAAAAAAAGCGTATGCATTGTGCATACGCCTATACCTTATTTTAGCTTAAGCCTTAAAGTCGCACACAACTACTCACTAACAGCCGAAAAGTCATACGGCTCAATCGCATCCGCATACTCTTTCCAGCCGTCGGCCTCTTTGTAAGCATCTACCGACTCGGCAGGTACATAAATCTTACGGTCTGCGGCGTTGTAGTCAAAGGCATCCCAAGAACTATATCCTTCAAAATTTGCTGTAGGCGGTGTTGTGCGTTCACAGAATACACTTGTTAAATTAGAGCAATTTTGGAAAGCATAATATCCAATCACTGTTACACTATTTGGAATAGTTATGCTTGTCAAACTATCGCAACGACAGAAAGCATAACCTCCAATCTTTGTTACACTATCGGGGATGGTAATACTTGTCAAACCAGAGCAATACCAGAAAGACTCAAATCCAATCTCTGTTACACTACCAGGAATAGTAATGCTTGCTAAACGACTGCAATATGAGAAAGCACAATCTTCAATCTCAGTTACACTATTAGGAATAGTAATACTTGTCAAACCAGAGCAATATTCGAAAGCATAATCTCCAATCTGAGTTACACCATCAGGAATATTGTATGTAGTAATGCCTGCCGACGCAAAAGATTTTAATACTCCGTTAACAATCAGACATCTGCCATCCTCTGATGCAAATTTGCCCTTAAATTCTGCAAGATTTTTGCAAGAATCGAAAG
>JAFWBN010000139.1 GCA_017507075.1 Alistipes sp.
AAGAACAATGCCCCGTCCATTCATTTTGTTATCAAACACCCCAAAATGATCCGGGCTTTTGAAGACTTCTGCCAACCGGACCCCTGCCCTATCTATATTTGAGTTCCGTTCAAAGGCTCGCCGTCTGCATATCCACCAAGGTATAAAGATTATCATTGTCGATTATCTGCAGCTTATGACTGCCGGAAATATGGGTAGTGGAGCAAACGGAAATCGTGAGCAGGAGGTAGCTTTCATATCTCGAACACTCAAAGCTATTGCCAAAGAGCTTAATGTGCCTATTATCGCCCTTTCACAGCTCTCCCGAAATACAGAGTCTCGTGGTGGTACAAAACGCCCACAACTCTCAGACCTTCGAGAGTCTGGTGCCATTGAGCAGGATGCCGATGTTGTAGCATTTATACATCGTCCTGAATACTACGGCTTTACATCAACAGAGGATGGTGCAACAACAGATGGTCTTGCTGAAATTATCCTTGCCAAGCACCGTAACGGTGAGGTTACAGATGTTCGCATGAAGTTTATCAAAAATCAGGCGCGTTTTGCCGATTTTGATATGATGGCAAAGCCGCTGCCTCAGGGTGAACAGTATGAAAACTACGAATCGCAATCCCCTTCTACAACCTCTCCGCTGCAAAGCATGACCGGCGCAGATGAGTTTGCAATATCGTCAGCACAAAATGTAAAAGTTGCCCAGCCAAACGAGGAGGTACCTTTTTAGATAGCCCATGACTCTGTTTGCCGACATAGTCCTACCCCTTGCACAAGAGGCATACACCTTTGCTGTGGGAGATATTGCCGACCTTAGAGTAGGTGATGCTGTATCTGTGCAGTTTGGTAAAAGTGCGGTATATACGGGTATTGTCTTAAGGTTACACAATAACCCGCCAACAAAAGGCAAGGTAAAGCATATCCTAAAAAAGCTATACGACTACCCTATTTTAACCTCTAATCAGCTTAAATTTTGGGAGTGGATTGCAGAATACTACCTCTCCACCATTGGAGAGGTTATGCGTATAGCCCTGCCATCTCTTATAAAGCCACATGCTCTTAATGAGGAGCTATATGAGCCATACAAAGTGGCACAGCAGCGTATGGTACGCTGCATAAAAGAGGTTACAGATGAACAGCTAAGCCGTCTATCGCGTCGAGCCCCTCGTCGCGCCGAGGTTATCAGAACCCTCCTGTCATCAGGTGGTAAGTTACCTCGTAAAGCTATAGATGCCGATGCTACGATAATAAATGCCCTTGTTAAAGCCGGCATTATAGAGGTTTTTGACAAGGATGCCGACCCGACTTTTAGTCCAATAAAAAACACCGCCTTGCCAACACTCTCTGAGGCTCAAACAGTTGCTCTAAATGGCATAAACAATACCTTAGAGTACTGTGATGTGGCTCTACTGCATGGAGTTACAAGTTCGGGAAAGACAGAGATATATACCCACCGTATAGCCCAAGCCCTCTCTGAAGGCAAAGATGTACTATTACTTGTACCCGAAATTTCACTTACGACACAGCTTGTAGAGCGTATGGAGCGTATGTTCCAGGGACGAGTTACGGTATATCACTCAAAACTTACAGCTACGCGCCGCACCAAAATCTATATGGATATGCTCCGCAATCCTTCGGGCAACTTTGTAATAGGTGCGCGCTCTGCTATCTTCTTACCCTTCAAAAAGTTAGGCCTTGTTGTCATAGACGAAGAGCATGACTCAAGCTACAAGCAGAGTGAGATAGCTCCCCGCTACAACGGCAGGGATGCAGCTGTAATGTTGGCATGGATTCACAAAGCAAAGACCATTTTAGGTAGTGCAACGCCATCTCTTGAGAGTTTTAACAACGCCATGGCAGGTAAATATGCAGGTATCTGGCTTGCAGAGCGTTACGGAGAGGCACAACCTCCTGTGATAACAATTTCTGATACTATAAGAGCAGTAAAGCGTGGCGAGAGAAAATCTCACTTTAACAAGGATTTGTTAGACAAGATTTCAGACAGGCTCTCTAAAGGCGAGCAAATTATGCTCTTCCAAAACCGCAGAGGATATGCTCCATATATGGAGTGTCCCCAGTGCGGATGGACTGCAAGATGTCCAAATTGTAATGTAACACTATCCAAGCACCTGAGTTCATCGTCCCTGAAGTGCCACTACTGCGGATATACCCTTCCCTCTCTACGATACTGTCCTGAGTGCAAGAAGTCTGAACTTGTAGCTATGGGTTTTGGTACTGAGAAGGTTGAAGAGGAGATTTCAAGACTCTTCCCTGAGGCTAAAGTGCTAAGACTTGATAGTGATTCAGCAGCAAAGCCTGGCGATTATGAGCGAATTATAACCCAATTTGCACAACACAATGCCGATATTCTTGTCGGCACACAAATCATTGCCAAAGGTCTTGATTTTCCGCATGTTACACTTATAGGCATACTCAATGCCGACAATCTACTCAATGCACCCGATTTTAGAGCCGTAGAGCGTGCTTGGCAGACAATTATGCAGGTAGCAGGACGATGTGGGAGACGAGATAAAGTTGGAGAGGTTGTCATACAGACAGCAGAGACCTCACACCCAATATTTGCAACCCTCTCTGAGCATAGTTATCAACAATTTGCAGTCTCTCAACTCTCTGAGCGCAAGATGTTTAACTATCCCCCGTTCTGCAAGCTTGTGCGCATAACCCTTAGAGACACTATTGCATCACGCCTTGCCGAGGCATCGAAAGCCCTCGGTAAAAGACTCACTCACAATTTCGGTAGCAGAGTATTAGGCCCCGTAACTCCTCTTATTGATAGAATAAGGGGCGAGATGATTGTAGAGATTGTTGTAAAGGTCGAGACAACCGCCTCATTTACTAAGGCAAAACAACAAATTAAGGGGTTTATTGAGCAGATAAAGCAAAATAGAGACTACCACCCTGTCGGTATCTTTGTCGATGTTGATCCTCTGTAATATTTGCAGACAATCAGTATGGAGGAGATAATATCGAAGAGTTCTATTTTTGAATAAGTTCTCTGTGATTTCTCTCTATAAAACAGACAAACTCCTCTCTCATAGCCTGCAATGCAGCATCATCTGTAAGAATTGTTGTAAGGTCATATTTATAGAATATTGCCTCGCAATAAGAGAGCATATCAAGTGCAGCCTCCTCAAACTCTATATTAGGGACAAGGCGACTATTTATCTGAGTCAGATTGTCTATAATAAAGTGATATTTTGAAAAGACAAAACCATATAGCAGTGTCTCTACAGCGCGCTCTTTAGCTGCCATTTCGTCATAATCTCTAAGTATAGACATGGCAAAAGTTCGTTGCGCCTCAATATTACGCTCCTCAATAAAATTGCTATCTGATAGCTTTTCCGGATAGTTCTTTGACAGATAATCCCTTAAATGATTTGAGAAATCGGGTATTCTACACCTCATTACAACAACTTCTAAAGAAAGAGAGTGTTTAACTTCCAAGTTACAACACTCTCCTTGACCTAATAAGCAACAAAGACTGAGTCGCTACAAGCGACTTGGACAAAAAAATGTGTGATATAAGACTAATTCTTTTTGCCCTTTGGTGCAAGTATCATATTCATCTTCTTTCCCTCAAGGGTAGGCATAACCTCTACCTTTGCAATCTCCTCAAGGGCTGTAGCAAAGCGAAGAAGAAGAATCTCACCCTGCTCCTTAAAGACTATACTTCTACCGCGGAAAAAGACATAAGCCTTTACCTTTGCACCCTCTTTGATAAAGTTCTCAGCATGACGAAGTTTGAAATTAAAGTCATGGTCATCAGTCTGCGGACCGAAACGAATCTCTTTAATTACAATCTTGGTCTGTTTTGCCTTAATCTCTTTCTGTTTCTTCTTCTGCTGATAGAGGAACTTCTGATAATCGACAATTCGACATACAGGAGGCTCGGCATTTGGAGAGATTTCAACAAGATCGAGTTCCATCTCATCGGCAAGGGCAAGGGCCTTTGTGATTGGCAGAACAAGATTTGGCTCCACATTATCACCTACTACGCGAACTGTAGGAGCTGTAATCTCGTTGTTGATGCGGTTAGGGTTTTCCTTTACAGGACGACGCCCGCGATTCTGGTTCCCCTGTGCATTATTTTGCGGACGGGGAGTAAATGGTTTGAAACCTGCCATTAAAAATTTTAAGTGTTGTTAAATAATATGTTAATTTATCAATTTCGGGGGCAGAGGCACTTCCCTGCCCCCATTTTATAAACTTAGTTTGGGTCTGTTCTTTTCTACTGCAATTTATTTGCCTCAATCTCCTTTGCTACCAAATCAAGCATGTAGTCGCGATACTCCTCAAGAGTCATAGAGCCCTTATCGCCCTCACCCTGAGCGCGAACAGATACGGTACGCTCTGCAGCCTCCTTCTCGCCTACAATAAGCAGATATGGGATTCTCTTCAACTCGTTATCACGAATCTTGCGACCTATCTTCTCATTTCTATCGTCGATATGTGCGCGAACATCGTAGTTGTTAAGGTATGCCACAACCTCCTCTGCATAGCTGTTAAACTTCTCAGAGATAGGGAGTACAACACACTGGTCTGGAGAGAGCCAAAGAGGGAACTTACCTGCTGTATGCTCCAACAATACTGCCACAAATCGCTCCATAGAGCCAAATGGCGCACGGTGAATCATAATAGGTCGGTGAAGTTTATCGTCAGCACCCTTATATGTCAAATCAAAACGCTCAGGCAAGTTGTAGTCAACCTGAATTGTTCCGAGCTGCCAGCTTCTACCCAGAGCATCCTTAACCATAAAGTCGAGCTTTGGACCATAGAAAGCAGCCTCACCTGTCTCTACAACAGTGTTAAGACCCTTCTCCTGACAAGCCTGCATAATTGCGCTCTCAGCCTTCTCCCAATTCTCATCGCTACCGATATATTTTGATGTATTTTCAGGGTCGCGCAGTGAAATCTGTGCTGTATATTTATCAAACTTAAGTGTACGGAAGATATAGAGTACAATATCTATAACCTTCTCAAACTCCTCAAGCAGCTGGTCTGGACGCACAAAGAGGTGTGCATCATCCTGAGTAAATGAACGCACGCGGGTAAGACCATGTAGCTCTCCGCTCTGCTCATAACGATATACTGTTCCAAACTCTGCAAGACGAACAGGCAAATCTTTGTATGAACGAGGCTTGCTGCGGTAAATCTCGCAATGGTGTGGGCAATTCATAGGCTTGAGCAGATACTCCTCACCCTCAAATGGAGTATGGATAGGCTGGAAAGAGTCTTTTCCATACTTTGCATAGTGGCCTGAGGTTACATAGAGGTCTTTATTTCCGATATGCGGAGTGATAACCTGCTGATAACCATGCTCTTTCTGAATTTTACGCAAGAATCGCTCAAGACGATCTCTAAGCTCTGCGCCCTTTGGCAACCAGAGTGGAAGTCCCTGTCCTACTCTCTGAGAGAAGGTAAACAGCTCAAGTTCTTTACCCAACTTACGATGGTCGCGTTTCTTTGCCTCCTCAAGCATCTGTAGATACTCATCGAGCATCGACTTTTTAGGGAACGAGACGCCATAGATACGGGTAAGCATCTTATTCTTCTCATCTCCACGCCAATATGCACCAGCAACAGAGGTAAGCTTAATAGCCTTTATAAGACCTGTATTAGGGATATGTGGTCCACGGCACAAATCTGTAAATGCGCCGTTTGTATAGAACGAAATTGTGCCATCCTCAAGGGCTGAGATAAGCTCTACCTTATACTCATCGCCCTTCTCTGTAAAGGTCTTCAGCGCGTCAGCCTTAGCCACCTCTGTACGCACAAGTGTCTCCTTGTTGCGAGCAAGCTCAACCATCTTGGCCTCAATCTTAGGAAGGTCTGACTCCAAAATTGGCACCGGACAATCTACATCATAATAAAATCCCTGCTCAATAGCCGGACCAATACCGAACTTAATACCCGGATAGAGTGCCTCCAAAGCCTCTGCAAGCAGGTGTGAAGATGTGTGCCAGAAGGCATGCTTACCTTCAGCATCATCCCACTTAAAGAATTTAATAGAGCAATCGCTCTCTATTGCACGCGACAAATCCACTGTCGCATCATTTACCGAAGCAGCCAGACAGTCCGCAGCTAAACGAGGGCTGATACTCTCGGCAACCTGGTAGGCAGTTGTTCCCGCAGCGTACTCTCTTACTGAGCCATCGGGAAAGGTTACTTTAACCATAATCTGTTTTACTTTTTTTTAATTTATTACTATTTATACCTTCACAGCTCCACAATAACGAGACGGATTACTGCTCAGTTGTACATTTTATCTTTTTACTCCTCAATTATAGGCTCTTTAACATCCTTCATCGACATATCTTTGCCCTTCTCTCTCTCAAAACGCTCAAGAGGATTTCTACTCCAAAAGGCATACACTCTACGACGACGAACAATGTCAATAGCCGCATACACAGCATTACGCATGGACTGAGAATCGGCTATACCCTTGCCTGCAATATCATAAGCAACACCATGGTCTGGCGATGTACGCACAAAATCAAGGCCTGCTGTATAATTTACGCCATCAGCCGAGAGTGTCTTGAACGGAATAAGCCCCTGGTCATGATACATTGCCAAAATAGCATCATACTTCTTATATCCACCACTTGCAAACAGACCGTCCGCCGATAGAGGACCAAAAGCCAGGACTCCATCTTGATAAGCCTCATCAATAGCAGGCGTGATAATCTCAACCTCTTCTGTTCCAAGCAGACCGCCATCTCCTGCATGAGGATTAAGCGAGAGAACTGCTATTTTTGGCTCTACAACACCAAAATCACTCTTCAGTGTATCTCTAAGTGAGCGCAGTTGCTCTACAATCTGCTCCTTGTTAAGCAACGAAGAGACTTTGTCTATCGGAGTATGAATAGTAGCAAGTGCTACACGCAAAATCTCCGAACACATTATCATTGTCGCCTTGCCACCATCTTTGTCGGCAAAAAACTCGGTATGACCTGTAAACCCAAAGCCCGCAGCATTCATACCCTCCTTATTTATAGGGGCAGTTACCACGGCGTCAATATCCCCATTTTGCAAATCCTCAGCCGCAGCCTCAAGTGCCGCAATAGCCGCCAAAGCTGCATCTTTGGTAGATTTTCCGGCCTCCACTCTAATCTCTTTTGCGCCAACCTCTACAAGATTTACCACCCCATAACGCGCCTCAGAAGCCGAAGAGCATATATTAAACTTTACAGGCTCAAACTCCTCACGGTCAATACGCCCTGCATAAAACTCTGCAGCATGACGATTTCCATAAATTATCGGAGTACATAACTCGGTCATCATGGGATTGGCAAAACTCTTAAGGATAACCTCCCAGCCAACGCCATTGATATCACCCTGCGTAACTCCTATCTTTATTCTATTATCACTCATTATTCCAATAGTTTAAGATACAAAGATATATCTTTTTTTTCAATTGAATAGCAGTAAACAGATTTTTTTAGAGAATTTTCAGAAAAGGAGCGTGTCCAAAAAACTTATTGGACACGCTCTCTGTTATTGTGTATATAAAGTTGGATATTACAACTTTAGCTTTCTGCGAATATCGCGTGGGATAGCGTTTTTATTAACCATTATAGACATGGTTTTATACTCTACAAATGGGCGAGAGAAGTAGTAGTAGCCGTCGTATGGAGGGCGAACACCCCAAGAGTTTTTAACCTTGAAGTATGGGTTGCCATTTTGGTCAGTAGCTGTACCAACGATTACCATACCGTGGTCATCTGTAGTCTGGTAGTTGTCGTAAGCCTCCTGGCGCATCTGCTGAGTAATTTTCTTCTCCTTGCCAGGCTTATCAAAGCTATACAGAGCCTCGTTGCGCTCCTTCTCGGTCATTGCTCCCCAACGCTCGGCATCAGTACCGCTCATATTATCCACATTGTCCTCAGGAACGATGGCAATAGCCTTTGTGCGGCTGAAGCCCTTCTCTGATACATCTGAAGCCCAGCCAATAGAGTAGTCATGCTCGATAGCGTTGTCGATAACAGCCATCAGCTCCTCAAGAGGGAGGTTATAAACGCTTGCCCACAACCAGTTATCCGGAACTTCAATTACAAACTGAGAGTAGAACGGATGATGTGTAAAGGATGAGAGGAATACATAATCATCCATATTGATAGGCAGTGAGCGAGCAAAAGATTTTGGAGTGTAAGCCTTGCCCTTGTACTCGAAAGATGTAGGCATTTTGCCGAAATAGGCGTCCAAGATTCCGTTCAGACCGGCCTGCCATGCAGTTGTAAGTGTTCTGTTTGGATTCTTGATAATAGCATCAACATAGGCCTTCAGTACAGCGTCAATCTCGTTAAAGTGAGGTAGTTCTGTACCATAGTTCAGACCCTCATATACCTCCTGAGGCACGATGCCATACTTCTTGATACCCTCTGTTACATCGTGGAAAGCACCACCAACGGCAAAGTTCAGTGCGCCATGCAGACGAACATACTTTACAGCCTTCTCGAAATATACATTTCTTACAATCCACATCTCTGAGAGGTCCATCTCTTCGCCGCCGGCTTTGATAATCTCGTTCTCAATATATGACAGAGCCGAGTAGCACCAACAAGTACCGCTACGGAACTGGTTTTTTACAGATGTACCTTTGATTGTCTTTGTGTCGGTAAATTTATAACCTTCATCACCTCTCTTCTGCTGAGCCATTGCAGGCAGAGCCAACATTACGGCAAGCAGGATTACAAATAGTCTCTTCATAGTTCTTACATTTAGTTATTTTTTAGTTGTATTTACAATTTTAAGGCACTCCTCGTAGCTCAACAGCTCAGGTTTGACACTCTTTGGCAGACGATAGTTCTTGCCTTTGTAGGCGATATATGCTCCGTATCGGCCATTTTTAACAAGCATATTTTTATCCTCTACAAAGCTCTTAAGTGGGGTGTTTGCTGCAGCAGCAATGCGTTTTTGCTCCTCGATAAGTTCTACAGCCCTCTGGTAGGATACTGTATATGGGTCGTCGCCCTTGCCTAACGATGCAAACATCTTTCCGTGGCGAACATATCCACCAAATTTGCCTATGCCTACAACTATCTCCTCTCCATTGAGTACACCAACCATGCGAGGCAGAGCAAAGAGCTCTAATGCCTCTTCAAGGGTTATAGACTCTATAAGTTGACCCTTTTTCAGGGATGCATAGCGAGGTTTTTCGCCCTCGGCTGCCTCAATCTCAACCATAGGACCATAACGACCAATACGCGCCTTAACCTCCTTGCCACTAACAGGGTCTATACCCAATACTCGCACCTGCTGGTGGGTAGATACTTGTGTGCCGATGGCAGTGTCAACCATCTTATGGAAAGGGGTGTAGAAATTGCCAATCATCTCTGTCCAAGCAAGCTCACCCTCGGCAATACGGTCAAACTCCTTCTCTACATTTGCCGTAAAGTTATAGTCC
Organism: Alistipes sp.; assembly: GCA_017507075.1. Classification (GTDB taxonomy): domain Bacteria; phylum Bacteroidota; class Bacteroidia; order Bacteroidales; family Rikenellaceae; genus Alistipes. The sequence goes on from JAFWBN010000139.1 coordinate 9,416, forward strand.
ATAATCATTGAGAACTGAGTCTCTAAATAGTCATTTACAACCATACCTATATCGGTAGGACAGAGACGATTTTTTTCTGCTCCGTAGCTCTCTGTGCCTATCTTCTCTGTGATATTGCTGCCTTTAAGAGTAAGTGAGATAAAGTTACGCTTTTGAGATGGGCGTGAACTCTTCTCTACATATCCGCGGGTGATAATTGTAGAGATAGTCGGTGCGTATGTAGATGGACGACCAATACCAAGCTCCTCAAGACGCTTTACAAGTGAAGCCTCGTTGTATCTTGATGCAGGTTGAGTAAATCGCTCAATGGCGGTGATGCTCTGTGAACGCAGCTCCTCGCCCTCTGTAATATGTGGCAGGGTTGCACTCTCGTTACTCTCGGCACTCTCTTCCTCTACACTCTCAGAGTAGAGACGCATAAAACCATCAAAGCGCATTGTGTCTCCTGTAGCAACGAAGTTGTCATGCAGATTTGATGCAGTGATGGTAATAGTTGTACGGTCAATATCGGCAGGAACCATCTGAGAGGCTACTGTACGCTTCCAAATAAGGTCGTAGAGTCGTTTTTCGACAGCTGTACCCTCAATCTCTCTACGGTCAATATACGATGGACGAATAGCCTCGTGAGCCTCTTGTGCGCCCTTGCTGTGGGTGGTGTAGTTACGCGGATTTGAGTATTTCTCGCCAAAAAGCGATACAATCTCCTCCTTACAAGCTGCAATGGCAAACTTTGAAAGGTTTACAGAGTCTGTACGCATGTATGTTATCATACCTCGCTCATAGAGACGCTGTGCAACAGACATGGTCTGAGATACTGACATGCCAAACTTGCGGGCAGCCTCCTGTTGCAGAGTCGATGTGGTAAATGGAGGTGCCGGATAACGCTTAGTAGGCTTTATCTCGTTGTGAGCAACTGTAAAAATGGAGGTTTTGCAGCTCTCAAGCATTGATAGAGCCTCCTCCTTGGTTGCAAATCGCTGAGAATACTCAGCCTTGAAGACAATCTTGTTGCTGTCTGTTGGAGAGTAGAACTGAGCAACTACACGGTAATAGCTTGTTGTATTGTGTGCTATAATATCCCTCTCTCGCTCTACAATAAGGCGTACAGCAACGCTCTGAACACGACCTGCAGAGAGTGCAGGCTTTACCTTCTTCCACAAAATAGGAGATAACTCAAAGCCCACGATACGGTCAAGAACACGGCGTGCCTGCTGAGCATTGACAAGGTTCAAATCTACGGTTCTTGGATTCTCTATAGCACCGAGGATTGCATTTTTTGTAATCTCATGAAAGACTATACGCTTTGTTCTGTCAACAGGTAGCCCCAAAACCTCTGTAAGGTGCCATGCAATAGCCTCTCCCTCGCGGTCTTCATCGGAAGCGAGCCATACAGCGTCAACCTTCTTTGAGAGTTTTGATAGCTCATCGACAACCTTTTTCTTATCCTCCGAAATCTCATAGAAAGGCGAAAAACCGTTGTCTATATCTATGCCTAAGCCCTTTTTAGCTATATCTCGGATATGACCGAAACTTGACTTTACGATATTCTCCTTGCCCAAAAAACGCTCTATAG
>JAFWBN010000140.1 GCA_017507075.1 Alistipes sp.
AAGTCTATTTCGGGTATTCGAGGAACAATAGGTGGTGAACCAGGTGATAACCTTACACCTATTGATGTTGTGAAATTTACAACTGCATACGCTCGCTTTATGAGCGAAAAAAATGGAGGTAAAAAGCTTCGTATCGTAGTAGGTCGAGATGCCCGTATTTCGGGAGATATGGTTAATGACCTTATAGAGGGAACGCTGATAGGTTGTGGCGCAGATGTAATCAATGTGGGTCTTTGTACCACTCCGGGAACAGAGATGGCTGTGATAACATATAAGGCTGATGGTGGAATTATCATCACTGCATCACACAATCCTAAGCAGTGGAACGCGCTGAAATTGCTTAACGAAAAGGGTGAATTTTTGAACGATTCTGAGGGTAAGCAGGTGCTTGCGCTCGCAGAAGACGACTCTTTCCAATTCCCTGATGTTGACCACATTGGAAAGGTTATTTCAAGAGAAGATTTCAATGATACACATATCTCTCAAGTGCTTGCATTGCCACTTGTTGATGTAGAGGCTGTTAAAGATAGAAAATTTAAGGTTGTAGTGGATGCGGTAAACTCTATCGGAGGTGTTGTGATTCCGAAACTGCTCGAAAAGTTAGGTTGTCAAGTTGTTAGACTCAATTGTGAGCCTACAGGACACTTTGCACACAATCCAGAGCCTCTGCCACAAAATCTTACAGAGATTTCTGAGGTTATTGTAAAGGAGGGTGCAGATTTGGGTATTGTTGTTGACCCGGATGTTGACCGTTTAGCCTTTGTAAGTGAGGATGGTAGCATGTTTGTAGAGGAATATACACTTGTTGCAGTTGCAGACTATATTCTCTCACAGCAGGTGGGAAATACGGTGTCAAACCTCAGCTCTTCGCGTGCGCTTAAAGATGTTACTGTAGCTCACGGAGGCAACTACTCTGCCTCTGCTGTAGGAGAGGTAAATGTGGTTGCCAAGATGAAAGAGACGGGTGCTATTATTGGTGGCGAAGGCAATGGCGGAGTGATATATCCAGAGCTTCACTATGGTCGTGATGCTCTTGTTGGTACTGCCCTATTTTTGACATATTTAGCAAAGAAAAATATGACTATGACAGCTCTGCGTGCAACCTATCCAGCATACTTTGCTTCTAAGAATAAAATCGAACTTACGCCAGCTATAGATGTAGATAAAGTATTACTTGAGATGAAGAGTCGTTACTCCTCTGAGCAAGTGAACGATATAGACGGCGTAAAAATAGATTTTGCAGAGAGTTGGGTACACCTTCGCAAGTCAAATACAGAGCCAATTATTCGTATCTATACAGAGGCAAAATCTCTTGCCGAGGCAGATAGTTTGGCACAGAAATTTATAAAGGAAATCAGTGAAATTTGTAACCTATAATACAATGGACAAAGTAAGAGAATATATCGAAAAAAATCAGCCTCGTTTTTTGGAGGAGCTTTTTGAGTTGTTGCGCATTCCGTCAATCAGTGCAGTAACAGAGTATGCCCCTGCTCGTCAAAAGTGCGCAGAACATCTTGCTGCGGCACTTGTTAAGGCGGGAGCAGATAGTGCAGAGGTTATTGCCACAGAGGGCGCACCTATAGTATATGGCGAGAAGATTATCTCTCCGAAGGCAAAAACGGTGCTTGTATATGGACACTATGATGTAATGCCGCCAGAGCCGCTCAATGAGTGGACAACAGAGCCTTTTGAGCCTGTGATAAAGGATGGCAGAATATATGGTAGAGGTGCAGATGACGACAAAGGTCAGTCATTTATGCACATAAAGGCCTTTGAGGCTATGTGTGCTACAGATTCTCTGCCTTGCAATGTTAAGTTTTTACTTGAGGGCGAAGAGGAGAGTGGCTCTACTCAGATAAGTAAGTTCTGTGCAACGCACAAGAAGATGCTCAAGGCGGATATTATCCTTGTTTCGGATACTTCGATGTTATCTCTTGAGACTCCGTCAATTACATGCGGACTTAGAGGTATTGCCGGCGTAGAGGTAAAGGTGTCAAACGGAGCTGCTGATTTGCATTCGGGAATCTATGGTGGCGCGGTATATAACCCTGCTATGGTATTGTCAAAGATGCTCTCAGAGGTAGTTGATGCTCAGGGTCGCATTACAATTCCGGGATTCTATGCAGATGTTCGTGAACTTTCCGCATCTGAGCGTAAGGCCCTAAATAAAGTGCCGTTCTGTACTCGTAAGTACAAGGCGGGCATTGGCGTAGGTGCTGTTGCAGGCGAGGAGGGTTATACAACTCTTGAAAGAACAGGTATTCGTCCAACTTTTGAGATTAACGGCATGTGGAGCGGATATACAGGCGAGGGAAGCAAGACTATTATTCCTGCTGTGGCATCTGCAAAGATTACCATGCGCCTTGTGCCATATCAGACTCCTGACAAGATTACAAAGCTCTTCAAAGATTACTTTGTAAGCCTTGCTCCTAAGGGTATTAAGGTCGAGGTATCTCCTACTCATGGCGGTACTCCGTATGTTTCGCCAACAGATTTGGAGGCTTATAAGGCTGCAGATAAAGCTATTGCCGAGGTGTTTGGCAAGCGTCCTGTACCTGTATATTCTGGTGGCTCAATCGGCGTGATAAGCTGTTTTGAGCAGGTTTTGGGTATAAAGTCTATACTGCTTGGATTTGGATTGTCAAAAGATGCAATCCACTCTCCAAACGAGAGCTATGGTCTTGACCAATTTGAACTTGGACTGAAAACGATTCCTCTATTCTATAAATACTTTGCATAATGAAAAGAGTTTTAACACTTATTCTCACATTGGCGGTAATATTTACCGCCGATGCGGCTTATAGAGTCGGTAAAATAAAGTCGCCTAAGGGTACAACACTCTCAGGTATTGTCTATTGTGGTAACTCTCCTCTTGCAGGTGTACAGGTTTCAGATGGAGAGCAGATAGTTGTAACAGACCAAAGGGGTATCTACAATATGCAATCCACAAAACCTTATGGAGTGGTGTTTATCACTACCCCATCGGGTTATAAGCCTGTGATGATGGATAAAGTGCGTCCTGGTTTCTGGGCAAGATGTGTTGAGCCGGCTACAAAAAAGGAGCGTTTTGATTTTGAACTTGAGAAGGTTGATGATAGCCGTTTTTCTGTAATCGTGCTCTCTGATACACACTTCTGCGATGACAGCAGAAGGGATGATCTCAAGCACTTCAAGAAGATGGTTATGCCTACAATCATTAAGGCTGCTAAGGATGGCGGCGAGGAGGTGATGTCGGTATGCTTGGGTGATATTACATGGGATAGATTCTGGTATGCTACAGGTTTTGATATCGAGAAAGTTCCTCAGCACCTTATCGATAACAAGTACCCTGTGCCGTTCTACTGCGTACACGGAAATCACGATTACGACCCATCTGTGCCATCAGATGAAAATCCAAATATCAATGCTATACAGCGTTTCAGCAACACATTTGGCCCAACCTTCTATGCAATGAATAAGGGAGGGGTTCACTTTGTATTTCTTGATAATATCGTCTATAAAAACGAGGTTAAAAAGGGTCAAAAGAAGGCTAAGGGCGTTGTTGGCTCTCGAAACTACGACCTCTACATCCTTGATGAGCAGATAGAGTGGCTTAAAAAAGACCTTCAGAGTGTGGATAAGGCTACACCTATAGTTGTTTCAATGCACGCACCTCTGTTTACATATAATCAGATAGGTGAGCAGGTATATGGCTTTGCAGACGGTAAGGCAGAGCAACTTGTAGATATTCTCAAGGAGTTTGAGAGTGTGAAGATATTCTCAGGACACTCACACAGAACAATGTCTTTTGTGCATCCTCAATATCCTAATATTGTAGAGTACAACATAACCGCTGTAGCTGGAGATTTGTGGAATACTCCAAACTCATACGGAATAAATATTGGCGAGGATGGTGCAGATGCAGGAGTTTATCTCTGTACTTTTGAGGGTAAGAACTTTACAAAGCGTTGGTATAGCGCAGAGAAGGGCTCAGAGTATCCTTTCCGTGTTTATGATATGAATAAAGTGGCAGAAGTATATGCTCAGAGTAAAGAACTACAGCATCTGTGCAGTCTCCAGAGCCGTCAGGTAAACTATGCAGATGAGGCTTATAGAGACTACATTTATGTAAACTGCTGGGCTTGGGAAGAGGGCGCAAAACTCTCTATTGTGGAAAATGGCGTAGAGCTAAATGTGGAGAAGGTCGAGGACTCTGACCCTTTAGCTGCAAAGGTGGTATTTGCAAAGCCGTCAATACTCAAGAGCGACAAGGAGAGTGCAAAGACAAACAGACTCTCTATTGCAGCTAATATGTTCCGAGCAAAGTGTTCTGAGGAAAACTCAACCATTACAATTACATTTACAACTCCGGATGGTCAGGTATATGCTCAGACATTAGAGAGACCTATACTGTTTTAATTTGTCGTGATAGTGGCGCATTTACTGCCGCTACCCCTCACTCCAACAAAGGGCAGTACGAAGAGTACAGCCCTTCGTTGTTTCTCAGGGCGAGCGTTGTAAATGCACCACTCTGACGACAAATTGGGTACTTTAATTTGGCGGAGGGGGCTTTAATTTAGGCGCGCGTCTTTAAGGGTCTTAGAGACCCTAAAGTCCTTAGAAACACTAAGGTCAGTGCGCGGAGTTGCGCAAATTTGTAAGGATTTTAGTTTTGCGCATGTCCCTAATGACCCTATATTTGTGCGTACAACAAAAAAACTCTTTGCAAGCATTAAGTTTGCAAAGAGCTTTTATGATAGCTTTTAGGCGGTTACTATCCAACGATATTTATGTTATGTTTGCCGGCTGTAAGGGTGAGTTTATCTCCCTTGCTGCTATCTGTAACAATCTCTTTATAGCCTGCAGGCAGAAGGATTGTGGCCTGAGTGCCTTGAGGTACGGTGAGTGATATTTCGAGGTTATTACCACTCTTCTTTGCACTCATTGTAATCTCTCCATAAACGGTTGGCACTATGCTATTAACATAGTTTAGTGTAGCCAAGTTAGGACATACGCTAAACTCCTTAAATGCAGGGGAAGTTGGGGCTATGCCTGCGATAAACTCACTCAAGATAGTAAGTCCTCCACCACTCCAAGCGTGATTATAGGTGCCATTTCCGCTCTTATATTTTGTACCGCGTGCGCCTGTATATTCCCAACCTTCCCAGAGAGTTGTATGCTCAGAGGCAACCATCTCTCCAAATCTACGCTCCATGCGGCAGAGAGCATCTTCGTAGTATCCCATACGGCAAAGAGCTTCAAGAACATACTTCTCCATATATGGGCTGGCGTTGTGATATGTATTAAAGAAGTTGCGCAGTGTCTCGTAACGCTCCTTAGGA
>JAFWBN010000141.1 GCA_017507075.1 Alistipes sp.
AACCATTAGCCTTCTTCTTATTGTAGTAAATCTTCATTGGGTTTGCCATAATCTTGGTAAAACCCTTTACATCATCAGCACTCCATGCCCTATTTACCTCTCCATATTCGCCAAAGTCGGTCTTCATAAGATCAAAAGAGGAACTTACACCAACAAGCGTATAGCTGTAAGGGCGCAACAAAACCTCTACTGTTCCTGAGACATTTTCCTGACTACTCTCAAGGAAGACCTCCATATCTCGCATTACAGGGTCGAGATACTGTGCCTCATGCAAAAACATACCATACCAATTACCAATCTGCTCCTTCCAATACTGCTGCCACTTTGTAAGAGTATGTTTCTCAAGCATCTTGTGAGCGGCAATGATAAGTATTGGAGCGGCTGCCTCAAAGCCTACACGACCCTTTATACCGATAATTGTGTCGCCAATATGCATATCTCGACCAATACCATACGCAGAGCCTATAGCCTCAACGGCAACAATAGCCTCTACTTTATTACTATACTGAATACCATTTACGGCTGTCAGTTCGCCCTTCTCAAAAGTCAACTTAAGAGTCTCTGTACCACTCTTTGTAACCTGACTTGGATAGGCACTCTCTGGTAGTGTAAGTTCTGATTTCAGAGTCTCCTTACCACCCACGCTTGTACCCCACAGACCCTTGTTGATAGAGTATTCCATCTTTACAAAATCTGCCTGATAGCCATGCTCTTTGAGGTAGTTAATCTCATACTCACGAGTAAGTGTCATATCTCGTGTAGGGGTTATAATCTCAATCTCAGGAGCCAAAATTTGGAAAGTAAGGTCAAATCTCACTTGGTCATTTCCTGCACCTGTTGAGCCATGAGCCACACAATCTGCACCGATGCTCTTTGCATACTCAATAATTGCTATTGCCTGAAAAGTACGCTCTGAAGAGACAGAGATAGGATATGTACCATTACGAAGAATATTTCCATAGACCATATACTTGATACTCTTCTGATAATACTCCTCTGTAATATCGAGTGTAACATGCTCTACAGCACCCAACTTATATGCACGCTCTGCAATAGAGGCAAGCTCCTCTGTAGTAAAGCCTCCTGTATTTGCAATTGCTGTATAGACCTGATAACCAAGCTCTTCAGTAAGATATTTAACACAGAAAGAGGTATCCAGACCTCCACTAAATGCAAGTACAACTTTTTTCTTATCCATAACTACTTCAAATGAAAGATTTTCTTAATTTTATTCTTTATAACCATCCAATAGGGCTGCAAATTGGATGTTCCTGGCAGTGGGGTCTTTGGGTCATAGAGCATACCTGTACAAAGACACATACGACGATTGTTACGCTGCAAAATATCATAGTTACAGCAACCCTCACAACCCTTCCAGAACTCTTCGTCATCTGTAAGTTCCGAAAAAGTTACAGGCTTATAACCCATACGGGTATTGAGTTTCATTACAGGAAGTGATGTGGTGATACTAAATATCTTAGCATACGGGAAACGGACACGAGCAAGCTCAAAAGTTCGAGCCTTAATCTGCGCCGCCAAACCTGCATGACGATACTCAGGGTCAACAATAAGACCCGAAGTGGCAACATAATCGCCATGTCCCCAACACTCTATATAACTAAATCCGACTATCTTCTCCCCGTCAAGGGCAACAACAGCCTTGCCCCCTTTGATTTTTGCAGAAATATACTCCGGAGTACGGCGAGCTATGCCCGTACCTCTCTGCTGCGCCGACTCATAGATAAGTTGACAGATTCGCTCTGCATACCCCACATGAGACTCCTCTGCGAAGAGAACTTTTACTGAATTATTATTCATTTTGTATGAATTTTATTCTAACCCTCAAATTTTGTAAAAAAGATGTGCAAAAGTAGCTATTTTTCATCAATATTCAAAATGATAGCCTATTTTTTTGAATATTGACACAAAAAAAGTAGGCTGACCTTATAAAATCCAGCCTACAAAAAATGCATATTATGCAATTATGAAATATTTAGCCTCTTTTGCTCCTATATATAATCCACAAACAGACGATTGTGGGTACATTGCTCCGGACTCGGTAAGAGTGATTCCCACGCTCTGAAGGTTAAGCAGCCTATCTATATCGAAAATTATCTTCTGCTCCGGCAGGCACGAATAGCCCACTGCGGGTCTTATACCTCGATATTTTGCCGCAAAGAGCTGAGGTATTGTCAGGCTATCTTCAGCGGCGCACTCCTCTATATGGTTTTCTGACAAACAATGTAGCCAATTATATCTCACCTGCCTATGTATATACTCACTTGCCGCCTCTACAACTCTATCAGAGAGACTCTGCCAGAGCAGTGCCAAATAGTCATCCGCCTGCTCTTTGTACCTCTCTATAATTGTTACCACACGCTTAGGTACTGTTACAGCAAAGAGGCATATCTGGTCATTATATCCCTTAGGAGCAACAAAATCGGACAGAGAGAGTGCATATCCGCTCTCTGAGACCCTCTTTTGGCGAGGAGTAGGGATTACAATACGCTCCCCATTATGTTCTACAACGATTTTCTGCTCCTCAGAATAGGCTCTGCAACTAACAACCCTGCACCTAATCTTACAACCTGCCACCTTGGACAGCAGTTTCTCAGCCTCCGCCCTTAAAGTTCTACCCTCTTTTGTATGCGGGGATGTACGCCAGAAGGCATGAAAAGATTTCCAATTTATATATTTGGTAATCTTTGCAACTGTTACATTTTGCGGCTTATAATCAATAAATAGATTGTCTCTATCAACTATATTTTGCTGCCAATCTATCTTTAGTCGAGGAAGATTACTACTCTGCTCACTCTTTGTACTATCTGCCTGCTCTCGCAACCTTTGTTGATGCTCTTTAAGCTCTGCAATCATTGTCTCTCGAGCATCTGTTGACAGCTTAAGAGCTAAAACGGGGTTTTGTGATGCATCCTTAACATGGAACACCGCGCCACTATACAGAGGTGCAATCTTTACAGCTGTATGCATCTCTGAAGTTGTAGCTCCACAGATAAACAGTGGAACGCTAATGCCTGCCTCAGAGAGTCTTTTAGCCGTTATACACATCTGCTCAAGGGATGGGGTAATAAGTCCACTAAGGGCTATATAATCGGCTTTATGCTCTATTGCCGCCTCCACAATCTGCTCGGCAGAGACCATAACACCCAAATCTATAACCTGGAAGCCATTACAACGAAGAACTACAGCAGCGATATTTTTACCGATATCATGCACATCTCCCTTAACCGTAGCTACAATATATTTACCGGCACTCTTTATGCTCTTTGTCTGCTCAAGATATGGTTGCAGAATTGTTACCGCCCTCTTCATTGTACGCGCGCTCTTGACCACTTGTGGCAGAAACATCTTTCCCTCTCCAAACAGAGTTCCGACCCTTGTCATACCGCGCATTAACGGGCCCTCAATAATTGCCGCAGCTGAAGGGTAGAGTTTTATCGCCTCTGATAAATCCTCCTCCAAGAAACGCTCCTCACCGTGCTGCAGTGAGAGTGCAAGTCGCTCTTCAAGAGAGATAGCTGAGCGGTCTATTGCCTCAATATTGCTCTCCTTTTTCTCTACTACCTGCTGAGCAAGAGCTGTAAGTCTCTCTGCCGCATCACTTTTACGACAAAGCACAACATCCTCAAGAGCCTCTAAGAGCTGAGTATCAATATCCTCATACATCACTGATGTTGAAGGGTTTACAATCGCCATATCCATACCCGCTCTTGAAGCGTGGTACAAGAATACAGCATGCATAGCCTCCCTGATGTAATTATTCCCTCGAAAAGCAAAAGAGAGATTACTTACTCCTCCGCTAATATGCACCTCCGGCATACTCTCTCTAATCCACTTAGCAGCCCTTATAAAATCAAGTGCATAGCCATTATGCTCGGCTATTCCTGTTGCAATAGTCAGAATATTGGTATCAAAGATTATATCCCTCGGCTCAAAGCCAACCTTTTCAGTAAGTAGTGTATAAGCACGCTGGCAAATCTCTATTTTTCGCTCAAAAGTTGTTGCCTGACCCTCCTCATCAAAGGCCATAACCACTAATGCAGCACCGTAACTCTTTACAACTTTTGCTCTCTCTACAAATAGCTCCTCACCCTCTTTTAGCGACAGCGAATTTACTATAGCCTTGCCTTGAATTGTTTTCAGTGCGGCCTCTATAACCTCAAAACGCGAGGAGTCAACCATCCACGGCACGCGGGCAACCTGAGGGTCTGATGCCATAATATTGAGAAATGTTGTCATCTCCTCTTTGGCATCAAGCATGGCATCGTCCAT
>JAFWBN010000142.1 GCA_017507075.1 Alistipes sp.
ATCTTTTCTCGTACCATCTTCGATGGTTTTCCTAAATCCGAAAACTGCGAAACTTAGTTTGTCCTATTTGCGCTCCCTAATATCTCTAACCTCCCTATTCTCCTTAAACTCCTTACTAAATTTGCGCTCAACCGCCGCTAAATTAAAGCACCTAATTTGTCGTCAGAGTGGTGCATTTACAACGCTCGTTGAAATCTGAGTCGAAGGGGCATACTAAGCGTATTCCCCTTTGACGAAGATGAGACAGCGGCAGTAAATGTGCCACTATCACGACAAATTCACAAATTATTTCTGCCTAAAATATATCTGCATAGGCACACCCGAAAAATCATACTGTTCGCGTATATGATTCTCAAGGAATCTGCGATAGTTTTCTCGGATATACTGAGGGAGGTTGCAGAAGAATGCAAACTGCGGAGTTGGGGTTGGCAACTGCATAGCATACTTGATACGGATATATTTACCCTTGACTGTCGGAGGAGGTGTCTGCTCGATTATTGGCAGAATAAAGTCATTGAGCTCCGAAGTTGGGATTCTGCGTGAGCGGGAGTTGCAGACGCGGATAGCAGTTTGCAGGACATCGAGGATGCGCTGTTTATGGAGTGCCGAGGTAAAGATAATCGGAATATCGTTAAACGGCGCGAGTTTTTTCTCCAAAAACTCTCTCCACTCCTTCATGGTATTATTCTCCTTTTCGACCAAATCCCACTTATTTACCACAATCACGCAGCCTTTGCGGTTACGGACTATAAGATTGTGAATATTAAGGTCTTGCGACTCTATACCCTGCTGTGCATCAAGCATTAGAATACACACATCTGACGCCTCAATAGCTCTAATGGAGCGCATTACGGAGTAGAACTCCAAATCCTCTATTGTCTTACCTTTCTTACGCATACCAGCCGTATCGACAAGGTAGAAATCCATGCCATACTTGTTGTATCGGGTATGTATTGAATCGCGGGTTGTGCCTGCGATATTTGTTACAATATTTCGCTCCTGACCAAGCAGCGCGTTTGTCATCGAAGATTTACCCACATTTGGACGACCTACGATGGTTATGCGAGGTAAGTTTTCCAACTCATTTGCAGTGCAATCCTCAGGCAGAAGTTTCAGAATTTCATCCATCAAGTCTCCCGTACCACTACCGGACATTGAGCTGATGCAGAAAGGCTCTCCAAGGCCTAAAGCATAGAACTCGTGCGAATTATAGATAAGTTCGTAATTATCAACCTTATTGCAGACAAGGATAACGCGTTTTTTAGCCCTGCGCAGAATCTCTGCCATCATCATATCAAGGTCGGTGATACCTGTACTAACCTCAACCAAGAAGAGTATCACATCAGCCTCTTCTATGGCAAGCAACACTTGACGACGAATCTCATCCTCAAAAATATCATCGCTATTGACGGCATAACCTCCTGTGTCAATAATCGAGAACTCTCTACCGTTCCAATCTGTCTTGCCATAATGGCGATCACGGGTTGTACCTGCAGTAGCATCGACAATTGCCTGACGCTGACCTACAAGGCGATTAAAAAGGGTACTTTTACCCACATTTGGACGACCAACTATTGCTACAAGGCTCATAATATTCCTCTTTTTATTTTCAAATTACTAACTCTCAATATGCGACAATATGCTAAAATACAGTCGCAAAGGTAGTGAAAAGGAGCGGGAGTACAAAATTTTCTACAACTTTAGCCGCTTATTGTTAGTAGTTTGCCAAAAAATTATTATTTTTGGAAGTTATTTTACTAACCTACACATTTTTAGAGTATGAAAAAGATTGTTTTAATTATGGTAGCCATGCTCGCTTTTGGCGGCGTAACAGCTAAAGGTATTCCAGGAATAAGAACAGAATTGGGTGTTGTAGCAGGTATGCACTATCCCGTAGCAAACTTCTCTATGGGTAGTTCAACAGCCACACTGAAGGCCAATCCGGGCTTTACTGCTGGTTTGCACATGGGTTTGAGGCTTGTAGGCATTTTGGGTATTCAGCCTGAGATTATCTACTCGCACAACAAGATAAATTTGACCGACAAGGCTCAAAATTTCTCATCTCACATCACTTGTAACACCGTGCAAGTCCCTGTGCTTGTGTCTCTTAGACTTGCGCTTGTAAGATTTAACATCGGCCCTGTGTTTACAGTAATGGACAACCCATCTTTTGCTGACCGCAATGGTGAGAAGGCTCTATTTGGTCGCCTCAACCCTACTGTATCCTACTCAGCGGGTGTGAGCGTATGCCTATTCAAGCATCTGCTTATTGATGCCAGAGTTATGAGTGGTTTTAAGGCAACAGAAAACTGTCTCTCTTATGAGATGGGTAATGAGAATTATATCAAGACAACCTCTCTAAATGCGCAGCTAAAGGTTGGTTTTATTTTCTAACAAGAGGCTTAACACACTGAAAATTACACCATGACAGAGGCAGAGGGAAGAGTTATATCCGTTGAAAATGTTGATACTCGCGAGTTATATGGAGCCAAAAATATCTATTTAGAGCAGATAAAGGCTCTTAATCCAAAGCTAAAAATCATAGCCCGCGGACACACTCTGAAGGTTCTCGGTTCAAAGAGCGAAATAGAGCGATTTGAACGCAGGATGCACTCCCTTATAGATTACTATGACCGGTATGGGCATATTTCCAAAGAGGTTGTAGATCAATCTTTTGCTGCAGGTTTCACTACGGGCGATGCTCCCTCTGAACCATCTGCAAGACATGATGACCAGACCATTGTCTATGGTAACAACGGTATTATTGTCAAGGCGCGCACAGAAAATCAGCAAAAACTTGTGCGGATATTTGACAAGTGCGACCTTATCTTTGCCACAGGCCCTGCAGGAACGGGTAAAACATATACAGCCATAGCCCTTGCTGTGCGTGCGCTCAGAGAGCGACAAGTGCGCCGCGTGATACTTACCCGACCAGCTGTTGAGGCGGGAGAGAAGCTCGGTTTTCTACCCGGAGATATGAAAGAGAAGCTCGACCCATATCTGCAACCGCTTTATGATGCGCTCAACGATATGATTCCACCTCTAAAACTCCAAAAGTTTATGGAGGATGGCACTGTGCAGATTGCTCCGCTTGCATACATGCGAGGCAGAACGCTTGACAACGCCTTTGTAATCCTTGACGAGGCACAAAATACTACCCGCTCACAGATAAAGATGTTCCTTACCCGCATGGGTCGCAATGCCAAATTTATCGTTACGGGCGATGTTACACAGGTAGATTTACCAAAAAAGAGCGATAGCGGACTTACCCGCGCCATGAACACCGTCAGAGGTATCAACGGAATTGGCTTTGTGGACTTTGACCGCTCAGACATTGTGCGCCACGAGCTTGTAAAACATATTGTAGATGCTTTTGAGCGTCAAGACCAGATAGAGGAGAGTATCCGCAGAGAGAAAAGAGAACAGCTCAAAGACAATACAGCCAAAGACTAATCAACTATTTACAGAAAATACTTAAAACTCAATAACAATGATGAATAAAGATTTTAGTGCGCTACAACCTGCGCTTGTATGGAAACATTTTGCGGCAATTTGTAATATTCCGCACCCTTCTCATCATGAGGAGAAGATTCGCCAATATATCGTAGATTTTGCCAAGGAGCATGCTCTTGAATACTGCGTAGATGAGGCAAATAATGTCTATATCCGCAAAGGTGCCACTAAGGGCATGGAGAATCGTAAAGGCATAGTAATTCAAGCTCACCTCGATATGGTTCCACAGAAGAACAATGATAAGGTTTTCGACTTTGAGAACGACCCTATCGAGGCATATATTGACGGAGAGTGGGTAACGGCTGCTGGCACTACTCTGGGTGCAGATAATGGTATTGGTGCAGCGGCAATACTCGCTGTTCTTGAGGATAATACTCTTGTACATGGCCCTATTGAGGCACTCTTTACTGCTACAGAGGAGACC
>JAFWBN010000143.1 GCA_017507075.1 Alistipes sp.
GGCTATCATTGACTGGGTTTGGTGGTGGTTCATTATGCTGAAGGAGCGGTCAATGATGCTCATATATGTATCTCCAAAGTCGTTCTCTGTGCGTGCCTCTGTAGCAGAGCGGAAGTCGCGGATGCGGCTCATAAGCTCCATAGCTCGACTACCCGCGCTCTTAAGGCGTGAGAGTAGACTGTCGTTATTATGGCTCTTGAAGTCGGAGATAATCTCGCCCGCCTGTTCGCGTGAAAGTTGGTAGAAGGCCTGCTCAGCAGCTGTTTCGACCCTCTCGCGTACCATATCAGCGCGAATCTGTTGTACATCCATATAGTTTGTGTCAAAAGCCACCAGAATATCATCCGCCTTGCGGGCTACATGGTTGAGTGGTAGGCAGTTGACCATACATCCATCAATGAGCATACTCATACCGTGAGGTACGGGACGGAACAGCGACGGAATAGATATAGAGGCGCGGATAGCCTCAAAGAGTTTGCCTGTGCGAAAGAGTACCTCCTCGCCTGTGCAGAGGTCTGTAGCTACAGCGCAGTAGGGTATAGGTAGACTCTGGATATCTACATCGGGGACAATCTCCTGTATTGCCGCCATAATTTTATCGCCCTTGACAAAGTGGTTTTTACTCACAGACAAATCCATAAGTGAGAATACAGACCATCCGTCAAGTCCTGCGAGCCACTGCTTAAACTCTGCCAGCTTGCCGGCGGCATATACGCCACCCACAAGCGAGCCCATAGATGAGCCTGCAACGGAGTGGATGCCATAGCCTCGGTCAAGTAGCTCCTCTATAGCTCCTATATATGCTAACCCCCTCGGGCCGCCACTGGATAGTACCAGGGCAACATCTTTTTTCATATTATGATGCATTCTCTGTGAACTGTTTTATTTGCCCATCCTCTATCATATCGCTAATCCAAATAGCCATACCGCCGACGGTTTTATGTCTAAAGCAAAATTCTTGACCTATCAATATACCCTCTTTGATAATAATTTCTTTCTCGTGAGCGGGACTATCAGCTTTGAGTTTGTTGGCTCTCTTTGTAAACTCTTCCCAAGCCTTGTTAATCTTGTCATTATCATCAAAAAAAGGTATGCGGTATTCTTGAATCATATCGCTACAGAGAATGACTATTGACCAATAGTCGCTATCTCTCTTTGCTATCCCTCCTGCGAGTTTAGTGTCTGGGGTGATTTGCTCCGTATCGATGTTAAGGTGCTGGTATTTAGGCTCTTTGAGTGCCGCAACTATACTTCCAAAGTATATCTTTGAATTCTCTAATGTTTTACCCTTGGCAAGTATTTGTAATACCATAAGAGGGGGACATACTATCAGGACAATATAAAGTATAGGGTGCCACCAAGCCTCGCCAGAGATAAGTAGTGAAAGGATAAAGAGGATAACATAGCAAAATACTATTACACCGATAGATATCTTTTTATTTACTTCAATCTTTGACGCTGTAGGCAATAAGTCGCGCCAAGACTCGTATTTCTCGGTAGCTCTTGTTGGGGTGTTGCAGACTCTGATATGCATAAAGGAGAGTGCTGCGAATAGGACAATAGGCTTAATAAGAATTTCAAAGTCCCACTCCCCCAGACTGTGCCATTCATACCAAGCGGATGCTACTGCCAATAGCAGATTGAGAATAATACCAAATGTTTTCATAACGCTAACTTTTATACAAAAGTAACTATTTTTAATCATAACAACAAAACTTAAGGCAC
>JAFWBN010000144.1 GCA_017507075.1 Alistipes sp.
ACCTTTAATTTCTCAATAAACTCTTTATCGACTCTTTCCGAAGCCTCCAAAGCAGGAATACACTTCTCAAAACTACTTTCGTATCTATCTATCCATTTGAGAATTTGAGTAGGGTACTCCATGATAAAATTAGGAGTCTGAGAGACATCCATATACTCGTCCGGCAGAAGTGTATATGGGTCATAGCTGACTGCATAACGCTCCTTAAACTCAGGTGTAAGTTGCAGGCATCGGTTAAAAATACCCTGTTTCCCGTAGAGTCGAGGCTGATGCTGTGCAAGTTGTTTATCAAATGTAATCTCCACAACACAATCCTTATCACAGCTACAAAAATCGGTATATACAATAGGCGATAGGGTATATCCGTCATAGCTCCACTCTCCGACCTTTGCATAGCGGGCATAAGGAATCTCTACGCCATCCACCCTTACGCTCTGTGCAGGCATCTGAGCAGGAAATCTCAGTTCATATTTGCGGCTGTTTGCAGCCCCTTTATACTCACCACTACGAGCGTGTATAACAACCTTTATTCCATTTTCAGACTCGGTTTTTACAATTTTTGTTGTTGCAAACTGCTTATCATACTGCTTTGAGATTCCATCGTCCTCATAGAGCGACAAACTTCCATCTGCACCAGGGATAAAGGTAAGCACAAGGGTATTACAAGGCTCTTGCAGATTCTTAACCGTTGCTGGATTCATCGGGATAATAGCTCCTGCACGCGCATAGTAAGGATTTTCAGCCACTGTATAGTTCAGCGTAAGGGTTACACCACCATCAATCATACGGCCACTGACCATATCATACCACTTGCCCTCAGGAAACCACATCTGTCGCTGAGCCACCCCTGTAACCTTGTCCACAGGGCTTGTAACAGCTGTTACAAGCAAGTCATCGCCAAACATATACTGCTCCTTCATATCGTACGCCTCGTTACACTCCGGATAGTAGTAGTACATCGGGCGACACATAGATATACCCGTATCGTAGGTTTGGCGGGCTGCATTGTATATATAAGGAGCAAGAGTATAGCGCAGGCGAATTGCATCTCTCATAAAGAAGATATGGTTCGGAAACTGCCAAATACGACGCTCGATATTCTTATTCTTAGTGCAGTGGGTCTTGAAAATAGGTGTAAATACACCATACTGCAACCAGCGCAAGTAGAGCTCAGGATCGGTCTGTGAATTGCGAACTTTGAACGCGTGACCACCAATATCGTGACCCCAATAGCCATAACCGACATTCGACGCGGTACTTGTAAACCACGGCAAGAAACTGAGAGACTCCCAATTAATCATAATATCTCCAGAGAAACCAACCTGATAGCGATGAGAGCCAAGGCCTCCCCAGCGGTGATAAATCATAGCTCGCTCCTCGCCCTTCTCGTTTGCATGGTGGTTAAAGGCGTGGTTGAGCCAGAAGGTGTTACTCAAGCCTTTGGTATATTTACTCTCTTTCCACTGCTGCCAATCGAGCCACCAGAAATCAACTCCCATCTTCTCCATAGGACCTAAAACGGTGTCAAAATAGGCATCAGCCCACTTCTGCTCATCTATTTTGAACGGAACGCTCTTTCCCATATCTTTCCAGCCGTAAGCCTCTGTAAATCGCTTATAAGGCTCCTCGTATGGCTGAATGCCCGAAGCAGGGTGGAGGTTGAGTGCAGTTTTCAAATTCTCTGTACCACACCACTCAAAGAAAGATGCAGGCGATGGGAAGAGTTGCTCTTTCCATGTATATCCTGTCCAACCTACGCGCTGTCCATACTCATCCTTCTTGGCATTTGTACGACGCAGACCCCATGTCTCATGCCAATCCATATCAACGATAAGCACATCTATAGGAATATCAAGGCTGCGCATCTGTGAAATAAGCTCTCTGAGCTCATTATCCGAATACTGCCAATATCTGCTCCACCAATAGCCGAAAGCATACTTTGGAGGCAGTGGAATACGACCTGCAATAGAGATATAATCACTTACAGCCTGCATATAATTATGACCATAAGCAAAGAGGTATAAATCCTGATAATCACGCTCAGGACGGCACTCTACCCACTCTTTCCAATGTGAAGGGGTCTGAACAAAGAGGTGTCTTGACGAATCATCGACAACGCTCCAGCCACTACGAGAGACTATGCCCGGCTCCATTGGGTCTTTAGGGTTAAGATTCCAGCCATCGGCCCTGTCAAGCGTACGAGTTGTACCCATAAGGTTGAGTGAGTCTGTGTCTCCATAGTGCCAAACCACCTTTTTCTCTCCAATAAAAAACTCCGCTGACAGATTTTCTGCCGAGAACTTTGCTCCCTTACGATAAGTCAGAGTAAGTGCATCCGTACGAATTACAACCTTTGATTTGTTATTTGTAACCTTAAAAGCTGGCACATCTGTTTTTCGATTGACAAAGGTAAGAGTGGCTCTATCCTCAAAAACGCCATCCTCACTCCACTCCATACGGATAAGTTGTGGGGTTAGGACCGTAAATCGAGCATTACCAGCCTCAACAACGGCTCTGCTGTCTGCTTTGGGGTTATAAAGAGTATCTGCACTAACTATTGCAGGATACAAGCAAGCGATAAAAATCGCAACTGCAACTTTTATAATAGGTTTCATGGTTTATTTGAAGTTTTAGTTCAGTTTTCTAACTATCACCGTAAAGTTCTCAAAGCCCACAACCTCAACAGTGGTTTTCTGGTCAATAAAGACATCTACAGACTTTGCCTCATAGAATTTACCCTCGACCTCAATTTTTCCCATAGGGGAGAGTCTTGAAACAGTAGT
>JAFWBN010000145.1 GCA_017507075.1 Alistipes sp.
AAAACGCAGAAATTCACCTTTTTTGCTCCGAGAACCGTAATTTTTTATTAAAATAGTCGCCTTATTTGCGTTTCTTATACCTCGCTCTAATCTTTGTTGGGGTGTCGCCTAAATACTTTTTGCAATACTCTCCAAGG
Source organism: Alistipes sp. (assembly GCA_017507075.1). Classification (GTDB taxonomy): domain Bacteria; phylum Bacteroidota; class Bacteroidia; order Bacteroidales; family Rikenellaceae; genus Alistipes. The sequence goes on from JAFWBN010000145.1 coordinate 138, forward strand.
TGGCTTGAAGAGGAGAATCCATACTTCTTAGAGATGAAGTAGATAGGTGCATCAGTAAAAGCAAGGTCGGCAAGAATCTCATCTTTACGCTGAATCTGCATCCATACACCAGGGGTAAAACCTGGATAGTGGCGGCGGAAGATTACATTAAAAGTGTTGATATCATATCCGCATAGCTCTGCAAGATGGTTTAGATTGCGTGCCTTAACTCTATTGCCCTCAACCATTGTACGGAACGAAATTGTGTGGTCGTAAAGGTTGAAGAAGAGGTTTGCCAACATCTCTACAGGGTAGTAGAATCTGAAGATGACAAACAATAACTCAATCATCGACTCGTGCATGTGTGCGCATGGTATGCCATCCTCTATATAGCGATTGAGCATTACAAGAAACTCTTCAAGCTGCTCGTTAATCTCCACTGCGCTGAAACTATACTTAAAACCCTTCTGCTCCTTAGTATATTGCAAGAGAGATGCTATATCGCATGCCGCTCCTGGGCGCGAGAAATAGGCAACAATAATCTCTGCATCAGATGTAACTTTTACAGTGTAGTGTCCGCAATTGTAGCAGAAAAAGAGATTGTTATGAGCTACTTTGTAGTTGTTGCACTCCTCAGAGTCAACCTCAACACTTCCTTTGCGTACAAAAACAAGACTATTTACATCTCCAGGCTTAATGTACATTACCTCACCTGCTGTGTAATGCTTCTTATAAAATCCTGCAAATGGCTCTTTTGCCGAAGGACAAGATTTTGGACAAGTTTGTTTCATTTTGTAGTAAATTTAGGTTATTTATAATAATGTATCTCTAATTTATGTGATACAAAGATAGCAATATTTTTTTTGTTACCAAATTTTATTGATAGAAAAGTTGCGTTGTGCTAAATTTTTAAGTCTTTCGGTAGCCTTTAGTTTTTGCAGTTTAACAAATCTTTAATTTACTTGTAGAGGGTTATATTCAGAAATATTTATCATTACCTTTGCAGCGATATGAGACATTTACAAGTAATACTCTTATTCTTCTCTATAGTTGTTGCAGGGTTGGGTTTTAGCTCAGCACAGCAAGCCGAGACGGCCTTTGTTCACTCTTATCATAGCAATACCCACACTATTACTAATGATTGTTATAGCCAACCTGTAGAGCTGGATATAAATATCGCAACCTCTACAACTGTAGGCAATGGCAGATACTCATCTCGCAACTCAAGAAATAGACACTCGCACAGCTATAATATCACAAACAATCATACCCTCTGCCACAAATTGTTTGCGCGCCTATATCATGCACACAAAGTGGCTACTTTCAGCGTTACCAATAATTTAAGTATTGTATTTGTTCTGGGGAATATCCGAATTTAGAGTTTTAATGGTTTTTTGTACTTTCTTTGAAAATATTGTTAAATATAAGAAACTCTAAAAAATCAATGGAATATATAATTCTTGCCATTGCGCTTGTTGCAGTGGTTTGGGGTGCCGATAATTTGGTTAACGGAGCTGTGGCTATAGCTCGTCGTTTCAAGATTTCGGACTTTGTAATTGGTGCTGTAATTGTAGGCATCGGAACATCGCTACCAGAACTTGTTGTAAGTTCTTATGGAGCAATCAAGGGCAATGTAGATGTTGCCATAGGTAATGTTGTAGGCTCAAATATCTTCAATGTACTCGGAATTTTGGGTATCTCGGCAATAATCTATCCTGTAGCTGTAAGTAGAGAAAATATCCGCTTTGAGATACCTTTCTGTATAGGTGTATCCATACTTGCAACACTATTTGCATTTAATTTTTTCAACGGAACAGAGGTTGTAATCGGCAGAGTTGACGGACTTATATTCTTAGCCCTTTTTGCAGCATTTATATACATATCCTTTATGCGAGACCGAAGGAAGGGAACTGTTGAGAGTAGTGCAGAGGAGCCTTGTAATCAGAATATGGTTGCTGCAACGCTGAAGGTTATCTTTGGACTTGCCGTACTTATTACAGGTTGCCACTTCTTTGTTGAAAGTGCGGTAAAAATCGCTACTGCATGGGGTGTAAATGAGGCATTTATATCTATTACACTTATTGCATGCGGAACTTCGCTACCAGAGTTTGCTGCATCTATGGCTGCGGCGATGAAGAAAAACTCACAAATAGCACTTGGAAATATTGTCGGCTCAAACATTTTTAATATAACATTTATTCTTGGACTAAGTTCGCAGATAACCCCTCTTCAGGGCGGTGGCATTACATTTGTGGACTATGTGGTAATGATTGTTGCTGCAATAGCACCAATTGCACTCTGTCGCAAAGGTAGTATCTCGCGTATTGCTGGAACTATTATGTTGATTGCCTTTGTGGCGTACAATGTATATCTGATACATACTCAAAATATATAATACTATGATTTTACAAATTCTAACCCTTTTGGGAGCTCTTGGAATGTTCCTCTATGGTATGAACATGATGAGCTCAGGACTTCAGAAGACGGCAGGTAATCGTATGCGAAATCTGCTTGGCGCCATGACTTCCAGCCCATTTAAGGGCGTGATAACAGGTATTGGCATCACCTCTATTATTCAGTCGTCAAGTGCTACAACAGTCATGGTTGTCGGCTTTGTAAACGCTTCGTTGCTGACTCTTAATCAAGCTATAGGTGTTATTATGGGTGCCAATATCGGTACTACTGTTACCGCTTGGCTTGTCTCTCTGCTTGGATTTAAGGCTGATATATCAATCTTTGCTGTACCACTGATGGCTTTAGGCTTTGTGTTGAGTATCGCTAAAAAGGAGAAGTATAGAAATATCAGCGAGTTTATCATCGGCTTCTCCCTGCTCTTCCTCGGATTGTCGCTGATGAAAAATTCTGTGCCTGATTTACGCCAAACACCTGAAATACTCTCCTTTATACAGCAGTGGACAGGTTATGGCTTTGGCTCTGTAATCATATTCCTTGTTTTTGGTTCTGTTCTTACACTTATCCTTCAGTCTTCAAGTGCAACAATGGCACTTACACTTATTATGATGAGCATGGGCTGGATTCCGTTCCCAATGGCTGCAGCAATGGTCTTAGGTGAAAATATCGGTACTACAATTACGGCAAATATTGCCG
>JAFWBN010000146.1 GCA_017507075.1 Alistipes sp.
TAGAAGGGCGTAGATGCAACGCTCGGCAAAAATGCCGACGATGGGCTGTACTAAGCGTACTGCTCATTGTCGGCACTTTTTGTTAGCGGAAGCAGGTATACCCTTATAAGTGCAAATGTGCCGCTATCACGACAAATTCACGGCAAATAAAAAAGGGAGGACTCTTCATCTCTCCCCCCCCCTTCAGTGACTCCGCCAGGATTCAAACCTGGAACCGCTTGATCCGTAGTCAAGTACTCTATTCAGTTGAGCTACGGAGCCATTTGCTGAATGCGAGTGCAAATATAGAGGCTTTTTTTGACTCCACCAAATTTTTTGAAAAAAAAGTGCGCTTTTTTTGAAAAAAGCGCACCAAAAATAACTCTTGATATACTTTTAGAAGCAATATACGCAAGACAGACCGAAGTTCCAGAAACCGCTTGTACGGAATCCGCCACCATTACCGAAGTAAGGGCCGAGGGTTGGAGAGTAGTCAAGAGCCAACTTTACAGGAGCTCCGCTAAACTCGATACCGAGCTTTGCACAACCTGTTGCACCAAGATATAAGCCATCGCCTCCTGTACCAAGGCTTGCGCCGACACCGGCATCAAAGAACCACTCGCCAGCCTTAGGAGTCCAGTCCATAGTTTTGATATTCCATTGATAGAGGGCTGTAAAATCAAGTCCTGCACCACCCAAAAGGCCTAAACCGAGACGACCTTCGAGATAATTCTCAGAAGCAAACTGATACTCTGCCTGTACCTGAATACCTCCTGTGATACGACCACCAAGAGCCCATCCCTGAGCAGAAACGCTAAATGCTGCTAAACAAAGAGCCAATGTAAGGATAAATTTTTTCATAGACCATTGAATTTAAGTTATACATATAAAACTCATTACCACATCAAAGATAATTAACTTTTCAATATTAACCAAATTTATTCAATATATTTCACAATTTATTGAATAAAATAATCTATCAGCAATGATTATACCGAATACAACAGTAGCAACTTTAGAACTTTAATGCGTTTAGTCTGCGCTCGACTTTATCGAAGATATTTGTTGGCACGCTGCTTGAGCGGGCGATTTTCATCTGTTTTGTACCGGAGGTAAAGGCGCGGATATTATATGTAAACTTAACCATAAAATATCTACCCATTGTGCTATTATATCTCACCTGAGAGTATCCGCCCCACACTCCTCGGCTAAAAGATATGTTGTTATTTAGGATATCATTTACACACAACTCTATCTCTCCGAGGTTTTTAAGTAGTTTTTTACCGATAGAGGCGTTCCACAAGACAAAAGAGTCGTTGTAGTTATTCGTAATGCCGATATACTGTGTGTATATTGCCGAAGAGGTTATCGTAAAGCCGAGAGGCAGTACAAATTTACAGTTCGCAGTTGTTCGATGGGTAAAAAACTCATTATCAAGCACTGCTGCGCCTGTTTTATTTTTACTATATGAGCCGTTCCAACGAATTGTAAAGTCTATATTCTCTGAAATATTACTACCAAGGGTGATATTTGAGTATGCTGTCAGATTGTGCATCATCTGCTCCTCCTTATTTATAGATATAGGTACATTGGAGAGATTTACACCCATTGCAATATTAAGGTTACTGCTAAATATATTTATTGGAAAGCCTATACTTGTGCGTCCCTCAAACGAGCGGTAGCCATCGAGGTTTACAGGGCGGGTAATCTGCACAGGGTTATACTTTTTGCCATCTATCTCTATAGTTTCAGGGGAATAGACAATATCTGTACCTATATAATCTGGTCTAAGCATAGCCTTTGCCATAATCATAAAGGTTGTACCTTTTCTCGTTGAAAGATTTGTATATCTGACAAAATAGTTATGCTCTGTATATGGTCTTAGGTCTGGATTTCCACAAGATAGATATTGTGAATTACTTACATCGTAGATATCAATCATCTGCCACAAAGAAGGGGCTTTAATCTCCGATGTAGCACTCACTCTAAGGGTATTTTGAGGATTGAACGCCCATTGAAGAGTTGCGTTATATACAGGTGTATTATAACTTCTTACGCTCTTTTCTCCCGTCCAGAGGTTGTGATGGCTTAAGCGTGAGTGTTGGAACATGGCACTGATAGAAAACCAATTACGATTTCTGCCATAACGGTATCCGATTCCGGCCTGATGATACAAAAACATACCCTCAAAAGATGATGAAGAGCGGCGATTAAGTCTTGCCGTATCTATTACATAGTCCGCATCTGTAGAGTATGTAAATAGGTCTCTTGTTCTTAATTGTGCCTGTAGTCGGTATGTAATATTGATTGTAGAGTGGCGACCAATTCTATCTCTATATGTTGGCTGAAGACGATAAGTAGTTGTTGTCGAACTATTGGTGCGACGAGTATAAGTATAGTCTATAGTGGCTTTATTTGGGTCTTTTTTATTAGTTTTTCCATTTCCGTTAGAGTAGTAGTCTCTATCTGTATCTGCATCCGAGTCGCTAACACTTGCCACAAGCAATAGCGAGCGGCCTTGTCTGAGAAACTTATATGAATACTGCGCATATAGGCTCTTAGAGAGGGTTTTACCCCATCCTTCATTACCACTCGGCATCCAACGATAGCCAGACTCTCCCCAACGAAGAGAGGTCGTATCGGTGCGATTTATAGAACTATTGGGATAGTAGTTCAAAGTAGGTATAAGTACAAGTTTTTGTCGTTTTGCCACCTTCCACTCTAATCTGCCTCTAAGTTTAAGTGTATGATTATTTGGATTGGCAAATTGGTCGTAATGTATTGTATCTTTTTTACTCACCGCAGGGTCATACCAACGGTCTATTGTAAATTCATTTTTCGCGTTTAAGTGGTTATAAAACAGGCTGCCCTCAAATTTTGCCCTCTTACGGCGACCCCAACGGTCAGTATAGTTAAGCGCAAAAATCTCAGCTGAAGCCACACCATTTTGATTATTTACAGAGAACTGACGAGAAGCAGAACTGCTACTTGAAGAACTTTTAATGTTCATCTCATCTTGTGAAAGGTTTTGTTTATTGATATTATTAACAAGACCCATAAGAGTTACTCTGGAGTCGTCATTAAAGATATTTACCGTTCCTCCGAGTGTATATTTATTATTTGCCGTTACCGCTCTATTAGCATCAGGTTCATAACCATAGCCAAGGTGAGCTTTTCCGAACCTACTGCGGTTTATACTTCGGCGAGTGATGATATTTATCACCTTGCCACCCTCGCCATCATCCACGCCCGTAATCTGTGCCGCCTCACTGAGGCGATTATAGACCTCTATATGCTCTACGGCTTGTGCAGGGATGCTCTGCAACACTTGAGCGACATTGCTACCAAAGAACTCATTACCATCGACATAAATCTGCTTAACAACCTCACCATGAGCCTCTACCTGACCATCAGTAATATTTATGCCTGGCATCTTTCTAAGTAGAGCCTCCACCTCGGCATCAACTGCAACCTTAAAGGCATCGGCATTATATCGAAGTGTATCGCCCATAATCATTGTGCGGGTGGACACTGCCGTTTTGACAACCGCATCAATGTTTACAGCACTGATTTCAAGTTTTATATTTCCCATATCTTTAGGCAAGCCGGAGTGCTTAAACTCAATAGTTCTCTCGGCATAGCCCATACATGAGATTTTACAGATGTAGTTACCATCTCTAAGTGATGGGATTCGAAAATATCCCCCATACTCCGATGTATAGTAACGCTTTGCATCCGGTGTTTGCTGGGGAGCAATCTCTAAGACAGCTCCTGCAATACCATCCAAAGTCTCGCCATCCACAACTCTACCAGATACAAAAGAGCCGCCCTGCGCATACACTACAGCGTGTATTGCAAAACAGATAACAGATAGCAATACTCTTTTTAGTCTCATAGAGTGGGTTGGTGTTACAATAGATAGGTATTTAACCTAAAAGGGTTGTCGCCAGAACACGACAACCCTTACTATAGATTTGTTAAAATTAGTCAGCAAGCTTTGCTGCAAGGAACTCACGATTGAGGCGTGCGATGTGAGCAATTGAGATACCCTTAGGGCACTCTGCCTGGCAAGCACCTGTATTTGTACAGTTACCAAAGCCAAGCTCATCCATCTTTGCAACCATAGCCTTAGCACGGCGTGCGCCCTCAACACGGCCCTGAGGAAGTTTTGCAAGTGAAGATACGCGAGCTGCAACAAAAAGCATTGCAGAACCGTTCTTACATGTTGCAGCACATGCACCACAACCTACGCATGCAGCAGCATCCATACTCTCCTCAGCATCTGCCTGTGGAATTGGAATAGCGTTGCCATCAGGTACAGAGTTTGTGCGAACTGAAACATAACCTCCAGCCTGAAGAATCTCATCATAAGCACCACGGTTTACAACAAGGTCCTTGATTACAGGGAAAGCAGCAGAACGCCATGGCTCAACAGTGATTGTTGCACCATCTTTGAACTGACGCATATAAATCTGGCATGTTGTAACAGCCTGTGATGGACCGTGTGCATGACCGTCAATGTGCAATGAACACATACCGCAGATACCCTCACGGCAGTCGTGGTCAAATGCAACAGGCTCCTCGCCTTTGTGTACCAAGTCGTTATTCAAGATGTCAAGCATCTCAAGGAAGGAAGTGTCGGAAGAGATATCCGAAACCTTATACTCCTTAAAACAGCCCTTGGAGTGAGCGTCTTTCTGACGCCATATTTTTAATGTGAAATTCATAATTTCCTGTTTATTAAAAGTTTAACGCCAAAAATTTAATCCTTATAGTTACGCTGTGCGCGGTGTGTGAACTCGTAAGTCAGATCCTCCTTTGTAAGCTCTGGCTCTACATCCATACCCTTGTACTCCCAAACTGCTGCGTAAGCAAACTTGTCATCATGACGAAGTGCCTCACCCTCCTCAGTCTGGTGCTCAGAGCGGAAGTGGCCACCACAAGACTCCTCACGATTAAGGGCGTCGCGTGCCATAAGTTCACCAAGCTCAAGGTAATCTGCAAGACGCAATGCCTTCTCAAGCTCTACATTGAAAGAGTCTGCTGTACCAACAACCTTGACATCCTTCCAGAACTCCTTACGAAGTGCAGCAATCTCAACAATTGCCTTCTCCAAAGACTCCTTTGTACGAGCCATACCAACATTGTCCCACATAATATGGCCGAGTTGCTTGTGAATATCATCAACAGAGCGTGAACCATTGATTGAGAGCAGTTTTGCAATCTTCTCCTTAACCTCCTTCTCTGCCTGAGCAAATGCAGGAGTATCTGTTGATACCTTTGGAGCCTGAATCTTCTTTGCAAGATAGTCGCCAATAGTATAAGGAAGAACAAAGTAACCATCTGCAAGACCCTGCATAAGAGCAGAAGCACCAAGACGGTTTGCTCCGTGATCTGAGAAGTTAGCCTCACCGATAGCATAGAGACCAGGGATTGTTGTCATCAGGTTGTAGTCAACCCAGATACCTCCCATAGTGTAGTGAACAGCAGGATAAATCTGCATTGGCTGCTCGTATGGGTTAACATCGGTAATCTCCTTATACATATCGAACAAGTTACCATATCTCTTCTCGATAACCTCCTTACCAAGACGCTCGATAGCTGTCTTAAAGTCAAGGAATACTGCAAGACCTGTCTCATTTACACCATAACCTGCATCGCAACGCTCCTTTGCTGCTCGAGATGCAACATCACGAGGTACAAGGTTACCAAATGCTGGATAACGACGCTCCAAGTAGTAGTCGCGATCCTGTTCAGCAATATCTGAAGGTTTCTTAGTACCCTTTCTTAATGCCTCAACATCCTCCAACTTCTTAGGAACCCAGATACGACCATCGTTACGCAATGACTCTGACATCAATGTCAGCTTTGACTGCTGAGTACCGTGTACA
>JAFWBN010000147.1 GCA_017507075.1 Alistipes sp.
ATGCAGATGTGCAATATATCTCTTTAAGATTGTTACAGTTAAAAAATGCATCCTTTGCAATGCTTGTTACAGTGTGAGGAATAAATACACTCGTAATACTACTACATCCACAGAAGGCATTAGCTTTAATATTTTCGATTTCATCTGGAATAACTAATTCAGTAACAGTTGTTCCATTTAGGTATAGAGTAGCTATATTATCAACAGGATTTGATGAGCGACTTGCAAAATCAATATTACACCATGCAATCAAATCACTAATATATACATCAGTAATAGCATCACAATAGTCAAAAGCTTGATAGCCTATTGAGGTAACACCATTACCAATTATTACATCCGTTAAATTCTTGCAATAATAAAAAGTCTGCTTGCCAATCGAAGTAACGCTATTAGGAATTGTTACACTTGTTAGCGAGGTGCAATTTTGGAATGCACCATATTCAATCGAAGTTACGCTATCAGCTATAGTTACACTTATCAAATGATTACAACCATTAAATGCATTGTTTCCGATAGTTTTTACACCATTCGGAAGAGTAATACTTTTTAAGGTTGTAAAATTATTGAATGCCTTTTCAGGAATTTCCTCTACAGTGCCTTTGATAATAATTCGTCCCTCCCCATTTTTGTATGTATTGCTTAAAACATTTGGTATTTTTGTAACACCAGCCTGAATTGTTTTACCATCTGTTGTGGTGTAGTATATCACTGTTGCACCCTCTGGAACAACAAATTCATCTTCGGGTTCTTCTACAGGAGTTTTATCGAAGTATATTACATGCGTGCAGCTATAGGATAGTAGCAGTGCGGCGAGGACAAAAAGAGAGTAGAGTTTCTTCATGGCTATAAGGTAAAAGGCACAACAAGCCGAAAGACCTGTTGTGTCAAGTTAGTTACAAAAGTTTGCAGGTATTACATCCTACTAAAACGCTTAATATCAATAAATTACAATACATTGTAATATATTGTTATTCCTCTTTATATAGCAAATATAGCAAAATATTTTGAATTATCAAAATATGGATACTCTGACATCTTTTGAGTTATATTCTCTCAAGTTTTACCACATTTTCTACATGATGTGTATGTGGGAACATATCGACAGGTTGCACGCTGACCACCTTATACATGCTGCTCATAAGAGCAAGGTCGCGCGCTTGGGTTGCAGGGTTGCAGCTTACATAGACTATGCGTTTAGGTGCGGCATTAAGTATAACTTCGATTACCGGCTCATCTACGCCCGCGCGAGGAGGGTCGAGGATAATCACATCAGGGCGTCCATTGCGGGCTATAAAGTCGTTATCCAACACTTTTTTCATATCTCCCGCATAGAATACCGTATTATCTATACCGTTTATAGCAGAGTTTACCTTTGCATCCTCTATAGCCTCAGGCACATACTCTATACCCACAACCTTTTTACACTCTTTAGCGCAGAAATTGGCTATAGTACCCGTGCCGGTATATAGGTCGTAGAGAATATCATCTTTTTCGAGTGCCGCAGCACTGCGAGTAACCTTGTAGAGGTTGTATGCCTGCTCTGAGTTGGTTTGATAGAAAGATTTTGGGCCGACCTTGAATTTCAAACCCTCCATACTCTCAAAAATATGGTCTTTGCCTGCATAACATATAGGAGTTTGGTCTGTCAGAGAGTCGTTCCACTTTTCGTTTACAAAATATATAAGCGAGGTAATCTCAGGAAAACGCTCCTTTAGAGCATCAAGTAGGGCAGTGATACGCTTTTTATCCTCAGAGTTAAATATTACGCAAACCATAATATCGCCCGTAGATGCAGTTCTGATAATTACGCCGCGCATCAGTCCCTCATGCTCTCGTGCATTATGGAAAGAGTACCCATTTTCTATGCAGAAGTGCTTTATAAAGTCTCGTATGGCATTTGATGGCTCAGCTTGAAGGTGGCACTTGTTTATATCAAGCACCTTGTCAAACATATTTGGCACATGGAAACCGAGCGCAGGAGTCGCTGTAATATCTCCACCCTCTGCAATCTCCTCGTATGTAAGCCAACGACGGGATGCAAATGTAAATTCGAGTTTGTTGCGGTAGTATAACTGCTTTTCTGAGCCAAGACAAGGCTGTACATGCTCAATATCGAGTTTTCCTATGCGTATAAGTTGGTCCTTAACCTGCTCAGTCTTAAACTTAAGCTGCTCAGAGTATGGCAGGTTTTGCCATTTACAACCTCCGCAAACGCCAAAATGCTCACATACGGGCTCCTGTCGCACCTCTGAACGCTTTACAAAACGCACTACGCTGCCCTCCATAAAACGACGCTTTTTAGCCTTTATTTGCACATCTACAACATCTCCGGGAACAGTCATCGGCACAAATACAACCATGCCCTCATAGTGTCCCAAAGCCTTACCTTCCGCCGCTAATGTGGTTATCTCTAACCCCTCAATAAGGGGCAACTGAACTCTCTTTCTTGCCATATAATCGTTATTTTGTGGCAAAGATACAAAAAATATTGTATTTGCCTCTCTTTGTCGTGATAGCACGGCATCTACTTCCGCTAACAAAAAGTACCCGCAATGAGCAGTACAAAAGTACAGCCCATCGCGGGTATTTTTGCCGAGCGTTAATCCCCTTTCAGGGGCTTTTCACCGCTGCGCCTCGGCAATTCAAGCAAGCTTAATTGCCCTCGGCTTAATCGCGGCGTTGTACCTGCCGCGCTCTGACGACAAATTGGGTAGGTGCTTTAATTTGGCGGTAGGGGAACTTTAATTTAGGCGCGCTATAGTCCCTAAGGACCTTAGAGACCCTAGAGTCCTTAGAGACACTAAGGATAGCGCGCGGGATGATGACAAATGGCATAGAATAGCAACGGGCTTTCAGC
>JAFWBN010000148.1 GCA_017507075.1 Alistipes sp.
AGCACAAATCCTCCATATCCCAGCAGTGTGAGAACTGGTGCTCTGTACCAGATGCAGGGCGTGATGACTGAATAGCCTGCATAGCAAAACCGCTCATCAAAAGACCCTCGCAGAGTTTCTCTGTCATCTCTACATCGCCAGCGCGCACTGCCTCCGGAGCAGAAAGAGACTCACGAAGTCCGTCCTGCACAAGGTTAAGTGCGAAATCATCAATCTTCTCATTGCCTGTTACATCTGCAAGCATCCAATCTGCTGCTGCAGGAATCTTTGCAATAAGGTCTGCATATCCAGATGCTGCAAGCTCCTTTGGAGCGTCTGCGGCAATAACAGGGTCCATAACAAAGCCGTAAGGTGCAGGACAGTCAAAGGTCTGCTTGTTACCATCTTTTGTAATAGAGGCACCATAAGCAGTATATCCATCCATTGATGCTGCTGTACCTACGCACATGTACTTACGAGATACAAGGTGTGATACATACTTTGTAGTGTCGTTCATTACGCCCGAACCAACTGCAATAGCAATAGCCTCTGTTGTCTCAAGGCGAGCCTTAAGAGACTCTACATGTTTCCACTCTGCATAAATCTCTTTATCTGTAAAGATAAATGGCTCATCCTGCTCAATACCTGCCTGAACGAGTGATGCATACACAGCCTTACCTGCAACCTCCCATGTATTGAGGTCTGCTACAATAATAGCTTTGCATCCAGGAAAGAGTTTTGCAAACATTTCGCCTGTACGCGAAACAACACCTGCACCGATAATCAGGTCTTTTGTGTCGGTTGTGCGCTCAAGGGCGCGCTGTACTTTGTCCATGCTCATAGTTGTATATTATTTTTTAATTTGTCCATAATAGGCATTTTTGCCATGCTTGCGGTTATAGTGTTTCTCCACCAAGTCGTTATTCATCTCAACACTCGGATTGAGTGCAACGGTAATTGATGCCATCTTTGCCACCTCTTCGAGGACTACGGCATTATGCACAGCCTCCATAGCATCTTTTCCCCACGCAAAAGGACCATGATGCGCAACAAGCACTGCCGGAGTATGCATAGGATTTGCTTGCGCAAAAGCGTCTGCTATAACACTGCCTGTCTCCGCCTCATAAGCACGCTCTATCTGCTCACGACTCATCTCTGCTGTACAAGGAATTGAGCAGTGGAAAGTATCCGCGTGTGTTGTACCAAGATTTGGAATCTCTCTGCAAGCCTGAGCCCATGCAGTTGCATAAGTAGAGTGTGTATGCACTACCGCACCAACACCTTCAAAGGCCTTGTAAATAGCAAGATGGGTAGGAGTGTCAGAAGATGGACGCAGATTACCCTCCACAACATTTCCATCCAAATCTACAACAACCATATCATCTGCTGTCATATTGTCATAATCAACTCCGCTCGGCTTGATTACAACAAGACCACTCTGTCTATCAATCGCCGAAACATTTCCCCATGTAAGGATAACCAAACCGTGATGAACAAGTGCTAAATTAGCCTGACAAACACTCTCTTTAAGACTCTCTAACATACTTTAGGTAATTTTTTCGCAAAAGTAATAACAAAATAAGAAGAAAGAAAGAATTTACACTAAAAAGTTTCTCTTTTGTTTCCTTTTTACTTTCTTTTTATGCTTTTATTGCTTTTTATGACGATTTTCCTCGTTATCTTTTTCCAAAACATCGTCTCCCTCCCAATCGAACATCTCAAAATTTTTTCTACCACCTAAACTGAAACGGGTATAGGTTATAGGCAGTCCGCGCTGCAAGTATGCTGTCTCATAGGCGGTCTTTACAGATAGTACCTCATCGGCATAGCCGCTACCATAAATATCATTGTTTGCAACCTCACACTCAAGGTTAAAGTGTGAGATAACTGCCTGTGTATAATTAAATAGGTGCTGAGAGTCTGTTTTGAGATTTATCCAGCCATCAGAGGCAAGCAGTTGTGCATAGTGTGCCAAAAATATTGGCGAAGTGAGGCGTTTTTTTGCTCTTCGGGTCTTGAGCTGAGGGTCGGGAAAGGTTATCCAAATCTCAGACACCTCTCCTTCAGCAAAGAGCGAAGTGATAAACTCTATGCGGGCACGCAAGAAGCCCACATTTTTCATACCTCTCTCGGTTGCCGTCTTAGCTCCGCGCCACATACGAGCTCCTTTGATATCTACACCGATAAAATTCTTATCAGGGTTGCGCTCTGCAAGAGCTACTGCATATTCACCCTTACCACAACCCAACTCAAGAATTATCGGATTGTCGTTATGAAAGAACTCTTTATGCCAACGCCCCTTCATTGGGTGGTCCTTACCGAACATATCCTCAAATTGAGGCTGAACAAAACACTCGAAGGTAAGATTTTCCGCAAATCTTTTAAGTTTGTCTTTTCCCACTATCTATCTATTTGAATACCCACAGCCTCTACACCTTTTACAGCAGAGAGGGGTTTGATTGTAAAAATATACTCTCCTTTTTTCGACAATATGCATGAACTGCGATAAGGTACACTCTCCGAGCGCACAACCGCCGAGGCTGCATACTCTTTGGCAAGGTGCAGTGTTACGCGCTCCTGACACTGATATACATCAGGCAGCGAAGTGTGCAGCATCACAGCAAGTGTATCGCTCTTGAAATTGCTATTATATCGCAACGCCACAGATATTGTAGCAAGAGATACAGTATCCTTGTTGTCATAAATAATACTCACCTGATTTTGCCAACTATGCGGATCTACAGCAACCATATCCACATAGTTATCTCTACCACATGAGACAACTACAGCAGCAAGTGCTACAACAGCAACCTTTAGCACACTATTTATTCTCCTGCTTTTCACCTTGCTGATTTGGTCGGCGATTACGATTATGTCTAAAGTTGCGGTTATTGCGGCCTCTGCCATTATGACGATGCTCAGCAGGCTGAGACTCAGAGTTTTGTGGCTCCTGCTGTGGTTGCTGCTCCTCTTTATACTCTTCTGCATGCTGGCGGGAGTTACCACCTTTACCCTTTCTCTTTTTGCGGCGACTCTTGTCAAAGCGAGTAATGCTATCCTCCTCTGTACGATATGTAGGCTCTTCAGCCTTACGAGGAACACTCTCTCCTACAATACTATCGACCTTCTCGCCATTGCGATTGGCTGCAAGAATCTCCTTTACTCGCCAAACAGGCACAGTTACAAGATTTGACATCGACTCCTTGCTACTGCTGAAGGTCATTGTTTTACCCAAAATATCCGTCTTGACAAGGTAATACTCTCCATCCAGAGCC
>JAFWBN010000149.1 GCA_017507075.1 Alistipes sp.
CCATCGGCACGACCACCGGTGGTGTATTGCGCAGGATACTCAATGCCTACAAAGCCGAGACTATGCAAGAACTCGGATGCAGCCTTGGCGGAAGATAGGGCATTAGCCAATTTGAGGTACATCTGTTGCCCTAATTGACCATATTTCAAATTTGCTTTACCAACAACATCTTCTCCGAACTGCTGTTCGATGGCTTTATCTAATCGGTCAATAATATCATTTGGTACTATTTTGTCCCACGAGAGGTAATTATCCCCGGTATTATCAGGCACCTCAATGGTGTAAAGGTTGCGAAATGGTTTTTGAATCTCTTTCAATTGGGCAAGCTCTGCCTTTTCGTCTGCTATCCACTTCTCCAAATAGCCAATTTGTCCTTTTGTATCCTCAATATACTTGGACATGTCCTTATACTCTGACTCTATGTAGTCATTCTTGAATACATACTCCTTGTATTCAGGGGAATTTACGCCATACTTTCTTTCGAGTTCAGCCAACTGCTCATTGTAATAGTCGTACTCTGCCTGCTTGATTTTTACTCGCTGCTGCATAGCAGCAAGACTAATTTGCTGACTCTTCAAATTAACCTCGTGCAGCTCTATTTGGGTATTTAACTCCCTTATTCTATCAGGAGCCTTCATCGCCTTCCACTCCTTGTCGGCAGCCTCCTCTAATGGTTTAAGTTTCTCAACTCTTGCCTTAGATAAATCAATCAGAGCCTGTGTGCTATCAATCTCCTCTTGGAGTTTCTGCAATTCGGAACGAGCTTCTTCATAGGTTAAATAAGAACCTACGCTATCAGGCTTTGGAATTGGCAATTCCAAAGGCCAAGCCTCATCTGCTGCGATATAAGATGAATCTAAGACATATCGAGTTTTGCCACCAACTTCCTCTTCGTTAAAATGTGAGATATACTCCTTTAACTCTGCGTAAGTGTTTTGCATTTGCTGGATTTCTCTCTTCCTCTTTTCTATATCCTGATTATTGTCGGCAATTTTCTTACGGATACGGAGAAGATTCTGCTGCGCCTCATATCTACGCTCTTGCTGCTTGTTGCCACCAATAGTCTCTGCATAGTTCTCTGCAATACCCTTGCGAGTAGTAACATAAGTACCATATCCTTAGGCCTGTGCGCCCTCTCCGGTACCCATAAACGAGTGGTCGAACTTCTCAAAGTCTGCACCGCTACCGTGATATGCTTCGATAGCAAAGCGTATATCATTGGTTCCAAAATTAAATCTTTGGGATAATGGTATTATGTTGCCATCGTTGTCATAAGTCTCAACCTCAACAACATCCGCTAACTTAAATTGATTAGGATAAAATGCCACATACTCATTGTTACCTAATTCATCATTAAAAATAACTCCATCATATCCCTCTGCTTTAAGGTGTTCTGTGTAAGCCTTGACAACATCTGCGTTCAATTTCAAAACATCACTCTTGGAAAATTCAGCCATTCGCTTTTTGAACTCATAGGCCTCCTCTGAACCATTTAGAATAATTGGACTGGTCAAATTCAGATAGCCTTCATAGCGTTTGCTCCCATAATTTCTATGGTCTTTATTGCCAAAGTAGAAACCTCTGCCAAATGCGCCATAATCAGTAGCAGACCCTATTTTATCAGGGTCAAACTCTGTAAATTCGGAATTTGTATAATGCGTTACACGAATCAACTTACCATCATTATCTCGAACTTTACTCTCCGGCATAGCAATTTCGGCAGCGGCATCTAACAACGATAAAGCCTTGTCATAATCCTTATCTCGAATTGCTTGCTCATATTCCGAATCCATTGCTGCTATCTCTGCATTTTCACGCACAGCAGTACGGAGTCTTTCGCCTACGGCCTGGTGCCATTCAAGCACACGCTGTGCCTCGGCAGCATCGGTGACAACACTCTCTGCTCCGAGAGTTTCGCCCAAATGCCCTGCAAAAGCATCGAATACCTCACGATTAAAGTTCTGCTCAGCCTCGCTTACGGCTTGTTCCGTAGGTTTCTGCTCAATCATAAACGGAATATCCTCATTGGTAGGGAGTGTAGGCGTATTGAAAATTTCTTTCTCCGAAATTTGGTTTTTCGGAATAGTTGTTGTATCTTTGTTCTCGGAGATATTTTCAACAGGTGAATTGATACCGAGCAAGGCAGACTGATTGTCGCCATTAGTAAGTCTGTTCGAATCACCAAGAGGTAACGACACCTCGCCCTGCGCTTTCGGATGCAGGCTGTTGAAATCTTTTATCAAGACTGCATTCCCTTCTTGGAGCAGTCTTGATATTTTGTTTACACCCTTCTCCTGATTAGATATAACAACCTCCTTGCCTTCTTTCAATACGGTAACCGAGGTAAAATAGTAATAGCGAGATCCATCTGCCTTTGTAAATGCCTTGACAAATACATACGAAGAGTCTCTTTCTGCATTTTCAGCAGGTCTAAAATCCTCGACAACAACATCAGGGTTTTCCAATGTTGGTTTAACCATTCCCAACTTGCCATTTCTTCCCATTTGAGCAAGCTTTAAGAATTGGTTGTCGCCCATCTTAACCTCTCCAATAGGCGTTTTAACTATGCCGTCATCGCCAAACTCGGCACGCCAATTCTCAGGAGTAAGTTCTATCTCACGAGCAATCTCTGCATTTGCCTGCATTGCTCGGATAATATCCGAAGCCTGTTGCTCGGTAAGCCTATTAGAAGACTGAACTTTTGCTATCGGCTCTCCATTCTCTAACTTCTGCACTGTATCGTTGATACGCTTGCGGAAATCTGCCATTTGCTGTGCGTTCTTGGCAAGTTTTGCATCAACCTCCTCCAACTTGCGCTGAATATCGCCCTTTCCAAGCGATATTTGCGCTTCAAGGTCAGCCTGCACACCCGACATATCCGCCAACTCTTTAAGTGCCAAAGAGCCGTTAGGAGTAGATTGTAGCACACCGAGCAACTCGTCTTTGAGTTCCTCTGTGCTTATCTCCTGTCCCCACTCGCTACTCTGCCATAAGTCGTGCACATAGGCATCAACGCTCTGGCCGTTCTTGTTATCAATAACAGCCTTATATGCTCGTCTCTCCTCTGTACCTCGCACACCAAGTTCAGCTTGCAAACCTCGTTGCACAGCACCCGAATCAGTAGTAGCATTATCCCAACGGAGTTTTATCGCTCCATTTGCCAAGTCCCACAATATAGCCTGGCGTGGTCCAGCTTGTGCAGGGCTTACGCCAAGACG
>JAFWBN010000150.1 GCA_017507075.1 Alistipes sp.
CATTTATCATTATCCCGCGCGCTGACCTTAGTGTCTCTAAGGACTCTAGGGTCTCTAAGGTCCCTTAGGGACGCGCGCCCAAATCAAAGCACCCATTTGTGCTTAGAAGGGCGTAGATGCAACGCTCGGCAAAAATGCCGACGATGGGCTGTACTAAGCGTACTGCTCATTGTCGGCACTTTTTGTTAGCGGAAGCAGGTATGCCCTTATAAGTGTAAATGCGCCGCTATCACGACAAATTTAGTCGTCTTTTAACCCTCACACTATAAGCCACTGCCGCCGTTGTAAGTCCTGCAACATATCCAATCAGCAATCCCGTGCTACCCATATCGAAGACAAAAGCGAAGAGGCATCCAACGGGGATATTAAGCAGCACATAGGCGACAAAAGAGATACCGGCAATGATTTTCACATCTTGCATACCGCGCAAAACGCCTATCATTGTTCCCTGTATTGCGTCTGACACTTGATATACAGCCACAACAACAAGCATCTTTGCTGCAAGGTCTATAACCTCTCTATTTGGAGTAAAGACCATTGGCAAGAGGTGTCTCAGCAAGATAAAGAGCAAAAGAACAGTTACACCCCACAATGCGCCCAGATGCACGGAGGCTGTTACTGCCGAGCGCATCTGTTCTTTATCTCTTACGCCGTAGCAGTGTGAGACTCGGATTGTTGTGGCACTACCGATGGCTATAGTCATCATAAATGCAGCATTTCCGTATGTTGAGCCTATCTGATTTGCAGCAATATCAACAGCTCCAAACCACCCCATCATAATACTTGTTACCACAAAAGCTGAGCCTTCCAAGAGCATTTGACCCGCCACGGGAAAACCTATACCGAGGAGTTTTGTGGAGAGTTTTAGATACTCAACATTAGTTGAGAATAGTTCCAAATAGTCTCGATACTGCCGTTTTATAACAAAATAGGCAAGTATCAGCAGTGGAGATAGCCAACGAGATATAAGTGTTGCCAAACCTGCTCCATATACTCCCATAGCATCACAGCCAAAGTGCCCAAAAATAAACACCCAATTAAGAATTACATTGATAATATTAGTTATAATGGCAATAATCATTGGCGTTGTGGTATTCCCTGCGCCCTCAAGAAATTGCTTAAAGCAACCATAAATCATCACCGCAGGCAGTGAATATGCCATCAGTTGATAGTATGGCACAGCCATCTCTACCACCTCCACAGGTTGTCCGAGTTTATAGAGTAGTGGCACTGAGAGTAGCTGCAAAAGCATCATCACAACGCCCATAATTGGGTAGAGTACAAGTGATGTTTGCAGGTAGTTGGCCGTCTTTCGATACTCTCCTCTGGCAAAGTGTTCACCGATAAGGGGTGTAATGCCGAGGGTTACACCAAGAGCCAGACTGAACATGACAAAGCTCACCATAACACCAAACGACACAGCCGATAGTGGCAATGGGTCATTACCACCATAGGCTCCCGTCATGGCATTATCGGCAAACTGCACAATAACATAGCCCAGCTGAGAGAGAGCTACGGGAAGTGCTAAACGAAGGTTGGCTTTATATTCAGAATAACGGCTCTGCATCACAACTCATCCGGCATAGGAACTCTCTTATCTGTACCATTTATGCGTGGCATATCGGCCTTCCATGCTCGCAGTTTATCACTGAGAGCTTTTGCCAACGGACGCGCAATATCCGGGTCATAAGGGAGGCAATTATTCTGTTCTGCTATATCCTCCTCAAGGTTGTATAGTTCTAAAGACTCTGTCTTCATCCTATAGACGAGTTTCCACTCGCCCATCCTTATACAACTCAAAAAGTCTATATCGTGCAAATCGTACGGCTTCCACTTGTGCGGATAGTGCAATATAATTGGTCGCAATGGGTCAATACCTGAAATCTCCTTTGGTATAACAAACAGATTCTGCTCCTTCTGACCCTTTATCTCTCCCCTTTTTACAGCCTTGGCAACATATTTTGAGCCATCCGTAAAGAGTTTCACAAGACTCTGACCATCAACATCTTGAACAACTTTTCCGTGATAATCAACTCCTGCAAACTCAAGGATTGTAGGAAATAAATCCTCTGCAATCACCGGAGTATTGATACGGGTATTGGCCGCAATCTTACCCCTCCAGCTACAAATCATCGGCACGCGGATACCGCCCTCATAACAAGAGCCTTTACCCTCTCTGAGCGGTTTATTATGAGTATGACGCACGCCTCCTTTATTCTTATTCTCAGAGTTGCCTCCATTATCAGTAAGGAATATTATTATAGTGTTTTTAGCCACACCTTTAGCCTCAAGATAGTCCATAATATCCCCTAAGCTCTTATCAACACCCTCAACCATGGAGGCATATCGCGCCTGGCCTTCGTCAAAACCCGCATCACGATACTTCTGCGCAAAACGCTCATCTGCCTGAATCGGAGTGTGTGTTCCATGATGTCCCATATAGAGAAAAAATGGCTGATTGTGCTCTATAGGGTACTCCAAAGTCTTTAACGCCTCACGAGTCAATGCCTCTGTAAGGTGAACCCCCGTGCCATAATACTCCGCAAGATTTTGAACAGACATATAGTTCCACCTGCCAGGTTTATTGCCAAAGTGGTCCTCAGAGTAGTAACTCCTCGGCGCGCCATTTACCTGACCGGCAACATTTACAACAAAACCCATATTGTAAGGACTCGCACCAGGCGTTCCCGCTGCTGCCCAATGACCCTTGCCTACATGGATAGTAAAATATCCCGCATCTCGAAGCAACTGAGGAAAAGGTGTAGCATGAAAAGTCCCCTCAACACCCGCAACAGGACTCATGCCGTTCAAATTCCAATCAGGACGAACAAGTGGGTCTGAAGAGGTATCGCCAACACCACCTTGAACACCACCTCCCGTGGCATCAGAATACTCATCTTTAACATACGAAGTCCAATTTGTAACCCTTGTATGCGCCGCATTCATACCCGATAATATAGATGTACGAGTAGGCGTAGATACCGGACAAACATACGCCGAAGTCATTATTACACCCTGCTCAGCAAGACGCTTCATATTCGGCGTGTTATGCCTCAAATTGTTGGGATAAATCTCCTCTCCATACGCAACCTGAGAGTCAACCCAACCCATATCATCAACAAGAAAAAAGAGTATGTTCGGCCTGTCTGCCGCAATAATAGTCGCCGGTGCTAAAAGCGCAAGACCCGTAAGATGCTGCTTTATCTTCATAACTAAGACTTCTTATGCTACAAAGTTAACTCTTTTTAATCAAAAAAAAATAGTAATAACCATAAAACTATACATACACAGCCTAAGTACCGCCGCTTTTTGAAAAAAGCGGCACCAAAAACTTTCGGAGAAACTGCGTTTCTCTTATGCGTGTGCGGATTTAGGATAGCCTTGTGGCTATTACGCTATAAAATAGAGCCTTACACTTTCAAGCGAGCTTGAGTGTAGGCTCTATTTTCTATCGCACCACCTACGGTGGCGTTCCCTAAATCCGAAAACTACGAAACTTAGTTTGTTCTGTTTGCGCGCTATTGTATGTCATTTAGGGCTGAAAGCCCGTTGCTATTCAATGTCATTTTTATATCCGTCGCTCAATTAAAGTTCAAC
>JAFWBN010000151.1 GCA_017507075.1 Alistipes sp.
GGTGGATGATGCACGTGCTATCGACGCATTTATCAAGGCGGCACAGCTTCAGCAGCACTCTTTCTACACTCAGGTAGATCCTAAGTTCTACTTCTTCGCAGGTCAGATGTCTGCCTTCTTGGGTGCTGATAACAAGCAGTATTTCATCGATGGTGAGAAGTATCTTGATAAAGCTCGTGAACTTGGTTATGTAGATGAGACAGGTAACCTCTACTACTACCTCTTCCACTGCTACTATGGCCAGCGTGAGGATAACAAGGAGAACCTTGTAAAGGCAAAGAATATCCTTCTTGAGGGTATTGAGAAGTTCCCAAAGAACGAGCGTATTCTTGACGGTCTGATGTCTCTCTATACTGCAGAGGAGGGCGTTGGCGACCCTGCAGAACTTGTAACTATGATTGACAAGTTCCTCTCTGAGACTCCGGATAACCCAGACCTCTGGTTTGGTCGTGGTCGTGTGTTCTACAAACTTAAGAACTTCGACGAGTGTATCGCTTCTTTCAAGAAGATTGACGAGCTTAAGCCAAATGATTACGATACAAACTTCTATATCGGCTACTTCTATATTGAGAAGGGCGATGAGGAGAACCGTATCTTCAACACTAAGCTTGATTCATTTACAAGCAATGATGAGTATGTATCAGAGCGTAAGAAGGTTCGTGCTGTCTATATGCAGTCAATCCCTTACCTTGAGAAGGCTCACACTCTGAACCCTGAGAACGCAGATTGCGCTCAGATGCTTAAGGAGGTTTGCTTCATGCTCCGTGATGAGGAGGGTATTATGGATAAGTACACCAAGTATAACGCTATTTATAAGAAGCTTAAGGGTTTGGAGTAAATTTGTTGTGATAGCGGCACATTTCCTGCCGCTACCCCTCACTCCAACAAAGGGCTGTACGCACAGTACAGCCCTTCGTTGTTTCTCAGGGCGAGCGTGGTAAATGTACCACTCTGACAACAAATTGGGTCGGTGCTTTGATTTGGCGGAGGTTGAACTTTAATTGAGCGGAGGGGTACTTTAATCTTGGCGCGCGTCCCTAATGACCTTAGAGACCTTAATCTCTATAGTTGTACAATTGGTCGCGCAGGCGGGGGATAAATCCTGCTTCGCGGATAGCGAGTTGTATGCCTTTGGCGTCAAAAGAGTTGTTAGCACCAGCAGAGGAGACCACATTTTCCTCAATCATTATAGAGCCGAAGTCGTTAGCACCGCTATGCAGGGCCACTTGTGCTGTCTGCTTGCCTACGGTAAGCCAAGAGGCTTGGATATTGCGGATATTATTAAGTACAAGGCGGCTTACGGCAATAATTCTGATATACTCTAACGGTGAAAAGTGTGATGTTACACCTTGAGCCTCAAGGCGTGTGCCTGTAGAGCGGAAAATCCACGGAATAAAGGCTGTAAATCCATAATGTCCTTCGGGAACTTGTGCTTGCAGGTCGCGGATGCGGATAAGGTGTTCGACTCTTTGGTCAGCAGTCTCTATATGTCCATACATCATAGTTGCCGAGGTTGGCAGATTCATAAGATGTGCCTCGTGCATAACCTTTACCCACTCCTCGACAGTAGGTTTTGCGGGTGAGATAATTCGTCTTACATCTTGCACCAAAATCTCTGCGCCTGCGCCAGGCAGTGAGTCAAGACCGGCACTGACAAGGCGTTGTAGAGTCTGCTCTGTTGTCAGATTGCTAATCTTTGCGATATGTGCCACCTCCGGAGCACCCAAGGCGTGTAGTTTTACTTGAGGATAGCGGAGTTTAAGCTCTCTAAACAGCTCCTCATAGAACTCTATGCCCAATTTCGGATGCATACCACCTTGTAGAAGTAGTTGGTCGCCACCCAAAGCAAGCATTGTCTCAATCTTTTCGCAATACTGCTCAATAGTTGTGATATAGTGTCTCTCTGTCTGATGCGGTTTGCAGTGAAAATTGCAGAACAGACAACCTGAAGTGCATACATTGGTAGTATTCACATTGCGGTCTATCTGCCAAGTAACCACATTTGGGTCATCGACGCAGTTTTGTCGTAGCAGGTCTGCCTCAGCGGCCAACTCCGGCAGTGGGGCTGTGTGGTACAACAGACACGCCTCCTCAAAAGTAAGCGGCTCTCTGTTGTGCGATTTGCGGTATATATCCCTCAGACAAAGCATACTATCTTCTTCTCTTTTTTACTGTATTTTTTAATGATAGAGTTGGCTCCTCAATTGTCTCTCCGTCAATCTCTGTAAATGTAAAATCGAGCATACGGCGGCGCAAATCTGCACTTTTAACCTTTACTCTAACTTTATCTCCCAAGGTGAGAACATTGCCTGTAGAGTGTCCATAAACCTCATAGCGGGCCTCGTCAAAACGGTAGTAATCGCCCTGAATATCACGCATGGCAACCATACCTTCGACAATAGAGTTCTCAAGCTCTACAAATACGCCCCACTCGGACATGCCTGAAATATGGCCGTCAAACTCCTCTCCGATTTTGTCTGCCATAAACTCCACCATCTTGTACTTTATTGATGCGCGTTCTGCCTCAGCAGCTACAACCTCTCGCTCTGAGGAGTGCTCACAAAGAGACTCAAAAGTATCTTTATCGGCACTCTTACCGCCATCAAGGTAGCGTTGCAATAGACGATGTACCATCATGTCGGGATAGCGACGAATAGGCGAGGTAAAATGGGTGTAGTACGGGAATCCTAAACCATAATGACCTATATTATTAGTGGTATATACAGCCTTTGCCATTGAGCGTATAGCAAGCAGCGAGATAACATTTTCCTCAGGCTTACCCTTAATATCGCTCATAAGTGTATTCAGTTCTTTAGCTACAGCACTGCCTTTTTGAGCCTTGAAGAGGTGTCCAAAACGGAGTATAAATGTGCGGAATCGCTCAAACTTCTCACTGTTTGGCTCATCATGTACACGGAATACCATTGTGCGCGGCTTGCCGCTCTTCTTTGCACAAAATGTTGCTACTCTGCGGTTTGCAAGGAGCATAAACTCCTCAATCAGTTGATTTGCCTCTTTTTGTACCTTAAAATATACACCTATAGGCTTTCCGTTGCTGTCTAAGTTAAATTTTGCCTCTCTGCGGTCAAAGGCTATAGCTCCTTTGCGATAACGCTCTTTTCGCATACCTTGAGCAAGGTTGTGGAGCGTTAAAATCTCCTCCTGCATATCGCCTTTGCCACTCTCAATTACACTTTGCGCCTCTTCGTATGTGAAACGCCTGTCAGAGTATATCACAGTTCTACCGAACCACTCGCTCTCAATCTTCAGCTTGCTGTTGATAACAAATACGGCAGAGAAACACAACTTCTCCTCGTGAGGTCTAAGAGAGCATAGCTCATTTGAGAGCCTTTCGGGTAACATCGGAATAGTTCTATCAACCAGATATACAGATGTTCCACGCTCTAAAGCTTCGTCATCTATAACCGAACCAGGGCGGACATAGTGTGTTACATCGGCAATATGAATACCAACCTCCCACTTATCCTCTGCAATCTTCTGCACAGACAAAGCATCATCAAAATCCTTCGCATCTGCAGGGTCTATGGTAAATGTAGGCACAGAGCGCATATCTCTACGCTCGGCATAATCTTTTGCTGTTATTGTGCCGTCAATTGCCATAGCTGCACTCTCAACGCTCTCTTCAAATTTGTATGGCAAATCGTACTCAAGCAGAATTGCGTGCATCTCGGCATCATTTTCTCCTGTAACACCAAGAATATCAACAAGTTCGCCAATAGGCATTTCGTCTCCGTCATACCACTTGCTTATGCGCACAACAACCTTGTCTCCGCTCTTTACTGTCGGATATTTTTTGCGTGATAGGTATATGTCAACAGGCATACGGCGTGAATCGGCTGCAACGATAATGGCACTCTTTGAGACCACATCTGCAACACCGGCATAACAGCGTTCACTACGCTCAATAATCTTTGTAATCTCGCCCTCTAAAGCTCCTGTGCGTGAGGTGTGAGTAACGACAAATTCAACCTTATCTTCGTTAAGTGCATGCTTTGAGTTGCGAGTATGGATAAATACATCCGAAGGTAATTCATCACATGAAACATAGATATTACCGTTGTTGCTCATGTCAACAACGCCTTGATAATGAGTAAGTTTGCTGCGAGATAGACAATAGCTGCCTTTTCCTTCACTCTCTATATACCCCTGCTCAAGCAGTGTGTCAAGGATTCGCTTTGTCATATCTCTGCCACTCTTGTCTGCACCTCCCGATGCTGCGGCGAGAGATTTCATAGTGAATTTGCGCTCCGGTTGCTCGCGGAACATGCCTACAATAAAGCCTGCTCTATCACTGAACGACTCTCTTTTACACTTTTTCTTTCCCATAACTAAACTAACCTAATTTTATCTATACTCTGTATGTCAGAGCTGTCATAAAGTCTATGCCTACATCTATAGCCCTCTCATCCGGAGCAAAACTATCTGTATGACTTGCGCCTGAAGAGCTACCTACACCCAAACGGTAGAAAACCGACGGATATACCTCAGTAAAGAACCCAAAATCCTCTGCAGTATAGCGTTTTGATAACTCAACGGCCTTGAAACTCTCCTGTGCAAGCACTCTTGCTACTTGTGTCAGAGCAATATTATTGGTAACGGTAGGGTAGCCGTGAGAGATAATCAGTTCTGTTTTTGTCCCCCAATTTGCGTCAACATCCTTTACAATACTCTCAAGTTCAGACCAAACACGCTCTCTTCTTGTACCATCGAAAGTACGCATCGTACCCTCCATATAGACAGAATCGGGGATAATGTTCGTAGCTCCGTCTGCTACAATTTTACCAATCGAGAGGACTGTTTTGCTGTCGTTTAGTTTGTTGGCTTTAACAACAATATTTGCTGCAGCAGCAACGCTGTCGTCAATCTTTTCGCGCATAGCACCATGTCCTCCGCGACCTGTTACCCTAAAACGCAACTCGTCATTTGATGCCATAAAAGCACCATTGCAGAGTCCAATCTCTCCAACCTCAAGGGTGCTATCTACATGATTTGCAATTACAGCAACAACATCGTAGCCCTCAAAAGGCCCCTCGGCAAGCACTTTGGATGCTCCACCGGGTACAAGCTCCTCGCCTGGTTGAAAAACGCCAAAAATAGTTCCGTTAAAATCTCTCTTCTCTGCAAGCCTCTGTAGTGTACCGAAGAGAATTGCTGCGTGCATATCGTGTCCGCAGGCGTGCATTACTCCATGTTTTTTTGAGGCATACTCAAGAGCCGTAGCCTCGACAATGGGTAGAGCATCAATATCGGCACGCAAAACTACAGCGCGCTTAGTGTCGCCCAAACCCTCAATTTTTGCAATAACACCCGTACCGGCTATGCGGTAAGTCTCAATACCACACTGTGCAAGAGAGTTTTCTATAAATGTCGCCGTGTTATACTCCTCGAAAGAGAGTTCGGGGTTGGCGTGAATATGTCTGCGAAATTCAATAGGTGTCATAATAGTCTGATTTCAAACATCTTACTCCAATTTTTGCCTGTAACAAAGATACGCTTGTTCTCCTTGTCGTATGCAATGCCGTTAAGCACATCTGTTGTCGGGGTTATCTCACTCTGAGGAAGTAGGTTTTTGAGGTTTATAATCTTCTCTACAACGCCATTTTCAGGGTTGATGATAACTATAACATCCAGCGTATATACATTTGCCCAAATCTTACCCTCAATCCACTCAAGTTCATTGAGATAGGGTAGAGACTCCCCATTGCATGTAACACCGATTCTGCCCTTCTGCTCAAGTGTTGTCGGGTCAAGAATACGAATATCTGGTGTGCCATCACTCATGTATAATTTCTCGCCATCTGTTGTCAGTCCCCAACCTTCACCTCTGTAGCTTTTTGTGCCAATCTTTTTGAAGGATGTGCGGTCAAATATATGCATGGTTTTATTCTGCCAAGTGAGGTAGTATATTTTATCGCCCAGCAGGGTAATACCCTCTCCGAAATGGTTTTTTGGCAGTTTTGCCACCACGGTAACTTTTCCCGTCTCAAGCTCGGTATATTGCAGACGAGAGCCACCATACTCACCCGTTCCCTCCCACATCAGTCCATCTACAAATTGCAGACCTTGAGTGTAGGCATTAGTCTGGTGGTCGAAAATATTAACCACCTCAATTTCAGCATGTTCTGCCCTGATAATCGGGCTTGCTGACCTGGATTTTTGCCTTGCTCCGCCGCATGAAACCACGGTCATACAGAGCATAAGAGTATAAAATAACACTTTCATATAGCGCAAAGGTACGAAATATTGCTTGATTTTGTGTGTTATACGGAAAATTTTTGTATCTTTGCGCGCTGATTAACGCAAATTGAGAATAACTATATAATCGCTATGGAAATTACAAGAGTTCAGAAAGAGCAGGGCGTATCACTGCTCAAAGTGGTGGTTGGCGAGGCTGACTACAAGGAGGCAGTTGACAAGATGCTGCATGACTACAAGCGCAAGGCTAATATCCCTGGTTTCCGTCCAGGTATGGTCCCTATGGGTATCGTAAAGAAGATGTACGGCAAGGGTATTGTTGCAGAGCAGTCATATCGTAC
>JAFWBN010000010.1 GCA_017507075.1 Alistipes sp.
ACCAATGTAATTAAGGAACTTAATCTCTCTAATAATACTAATTTAGTTGCATTAGACGCGCGTAGAGCAGATATTCAGTCATTGAATATATCTGGTTGTACAAAATTGGAGTCAATGGATATTTCTGAAAACTATTTGGTAACACTTGACTTATCAACTAATATATCGCTCAAAAAACTGGACTGTTGGAATAATGCAATTGAAGTTCTTGATGTTAGCAACTGTCCGGCGTTGACATCGTTGGATTGTAGCCCAATGAGTACACTCGAAACAGTCTATGTTGATGCTACGCAGAAGATTAACTATATCACATATAATCGTAGTAATAGTTATATTCCAGATGCAACTTCGGTGGTAGTTAGGTAACTTTATGCCCATCTAATTTAAGGGACTTTAATACACAAAAAACGGCGAACAGATAACTGCTCGCCGTTTTTGTGTGTCAATTTATACAACACTTACTCCTTAACAAGGACGATATAGTCGCCGGCGGTAAGGTTTGCGGTATATGTTGCTGAGTTTAGGTTTACGGTAGCACCTGTGATAAGGTTTTTCCACTCGCCCTGAACAGGTACAGAGCAGGTTGCGTTGCTCATGGTGTTTGTAAAGTTTGCCATAACGATTACGCTACCATTTGCTGTGCTATAGACGAGAGTTTTTGCTGCCATATCGCCATCGCCCACCTTCCAAGTCTGGATAGCAGGTTTGCCATCGAAACCGTACATTTCAGGATGTGAAGTACGGAAGGTAATACACTTGCTCACAGCGTCATAGAGAGCTTTACGCTCAGCGACCTGCATATACTCCCAATGTACAGGCTTAGGCTCGACCTTCTGACCGTCATCAGAGCCGATAGTAATATCGTAGCCCATCTCACCAAACTGCCACATCATCTTTGGATATGGAGAGAGGAAGTGCAGTGCGTATGCAGCCTGAAGGTGCTTAGAGATACGCGCCCAGCTACCCTTAACATAGCTCTGACCGTATGCTACAGCCTTATATGCTACGCGCTCCTCGTCGTGGTCCTCGATATTTCCGACTCTACCAAATGCTACAGCACCGCTAAAGTCGCTCTTACCATTACCTGTCCAACCCATAACGGTCTCAGAGTATTGGCTTACAGCCTTACGCCACAAAAGTATGCCCTTATATGATGCAAGAGCCTCCTCCTCATCGTAGTCAGAGAGGTGCTCAAGGATAATGTAAGCATCCTCCTCTACGGCACGGATAGCATCTGCATAGTCCTTAATAATTGCGATACGAGAATCATCTTTGCGATTCCACTTGCCTACATCAGAGCCTGAATTTGTCTGAGTAAGACCCTTTGAGAGGTCGAAACGGAAACCATCCACATTAAACTCTGTGAGCCAATACTGGAGCATCTCCTTGAAATACTCACGAGTCTTAGGATACTCATGGTTAAAGTCGTGGAACACATTGAACGGATGGCGAGCCACCTTGTTAAAGAACGGATTGTTATTTGCTGCCTGACCGTCAGTGTCGCACCACATCTTCATCCATGGATGCAGACCTGTAGCGTGGTTGATAACGATATCAAGGATAACGGCAATACCTCTCTTGTGGCACTCGTCGATAAATCTCTTATAGTCCTCAGTTGTTCCATAAGCCTTATCGGCAGCAAAGTAGAAGCATGGGTTGTATCCCCAGCTGTTATTGCCATCAAACTCATGGATAGGCATAAGCTCAATAGCATTAACACCCAAAGTCTTGATGTGGTCAAGTTTTGCAAGCGCGCCATTTACAGAGCCCTCAGTTGTAAAGTCGCGGAAGAGCAACTCATAAATTGCAAGTGAGTTCTGCTTTGGACGCTTAAAGTCTGTAACCTCCCAATTGTATGTAGTAGGTGTTGTGGCAAAAACAGAGACAACATCGTTAGTCTTGTTTGCCGGATACTGACGCAAATTAGGGTAGATAGAAGCAGAGATATACTTATCGTTCCAAGGGTCAAGAATCTTCTTACCATAAGGGTCTGCGCACTTGATAGTCTTATCAACGAGGAACTGATATGCCACCTCTGTATTTGGAGCAAGTCCTTCGATAGTAATCCAGAAGTAGTCGCCATCCTTCTTCATCATGTATGCATTTGTAGGAGCAAAGTCATTAAAATCGCCAAGAAGGACAACCTGACTCTTTCCAGGAGCATAGAGAACAACAGTAGCTGAGCTGCCATTTACTGTAACACCATCCTTTACGCCTGCAGGACGAGCCTCAGAAGGTGTAGTGCCAAGAACAGTTGTTGTAACTATATCTGTAACGGTCTTAGTGCCATTAGAGGCCTCTGCCTTGAAAACAGCATCCTCTGTTGCAGTTGTGGTGTATGCATACTTAATATCCTGACCCTCAGAGGTTGCAACAACCTGATCGTTCTTGTAAAGAGTTACAGAGGTTGCATCCTTAGATGCCACAGATACAGTGTAGTTGTTGTTCAAATCGAGTATAGAACGGTTTGCAGGAGAGACAATCTTTACAGCCAAGCCTGGCTCAGACAACTCTACAAAGATATCGCTACCGTTATCCTTCATCTCCTTTGAACCATCAGCAGAGCGGAATACAAAGGCAAGGTGAGTGATGCTCTCAGCGGCAGGAACGCCATAGAAGCTGCGAGGACCGCCCTTGATAACAAGTTTGTGTACATTGGTCTTGACCTTTGTTAGGCGGCAAGATGCATCGTTTACAGTCCAATCGAATTTAACATGCTTCCAATCTGCTGTTGTAGCACTTGCTGTTGTCAAAACGCCTGTGTGAGCATAAATCTGACCTGAAAAGTTCTCCAAAGGTGTACCCTCTGTGTTGATATAGACGATAACATCTGTAGTCATGTCAGAGGTTACAAAAGTAGGGTCTGTAGAGATAAGTGGATAGTCCTCCTCAGTTACGCCAGGATTTGTTGTACCTGGGTCGTCGGGATTCTCATTACCCTCATTACCTTCTCCACCATCATCAGGCTTTTGCTGCTCCTGACCCGGAACTTTGTTGCCTGCTCTGTCGATACCTGTCTCACAAGCTGCAAAAAGCAGTGCAGAACAGAGTAATACGATTAAAAGATTGAGTTTTTTCATAGTTTATAAATGGTTAATAATTAAGATAATTTCCAAATAATCTCTGCAAATTTTATTAAAATAAAGGTATCTTCTAAATCTTACAGACTGAACGGCACTATTTAGTGTGTGGAGAGCTTAAAATTATGATTGAATAGAAACAAAGGCTAACCAAATATCTGGATAGCCTTATAAATCTGTTATTGTTTTAATTGTAGCAGTCTCTTACTCTCCATGTTCTAACCAGATAAGAAAATCGGCGGTCTTACTTCGGCTTACAAAAGAGTCGATTGTACTTGGAGGATTGAGTGTAAGTTTTATTCTATTAACAAGACGCTTTTCGACATTTCCGACAGCCTTGTGTGAGACCATACAACTTCTTGAAATTCGGAAAAAGCGTGCTGTGTCAAGTTCTTTACTTATGGTGTCAAGCGATATATCCATAAGATATTTTTCGCCCGCGAGTGTCATAAGGTATGTACACCCCTCCTCTGAATAGAAATAGGCGATGTTTGCTGTATCTACCATTATAATTTTATCGTTATAGCGGAGCAGATAACGCTGCTTAAACTTGCGTGTTGTGTTGGAAGATAGGGCAGCCCTTAGGACATCAACATCTATAGGCTTCATTTCAATATTTTTACGACTTTTACAACGCTCCAAGGCACGAGTTAAATCGGCAACACTTGCCGGTTTGAGCAGATAGTCTATAGAGTTTACCTCAAACGCTTTAACAGCATAGTTGTTATATGCCGTAACGATTATTACAGGACATTTGATTTCGATTTTGTCAAATATATCGAAACACTTACCGTCAGACAACTCTACATCCATCAGAATCACATCTGGATATGGATTTATATCACTGAGAAAGGCTACAGCCTTATCGACACTATCGATAACACCGCAGATACTTACATCTTCAAAATTCGTTGTTAGAGTTCTCACAAGTGCTTGCTGCGCTACAAGCTCATCTTCGATAATTAAAATGTTCATAGGTTGGTTATATTAGAGGTAGTTTTACTTCAAATAAATCATCACTTCTGGTAATTAAGATATCGAGTCCGACAGCGTTCATATACTGCTTAGAGATATTCTTTAAGCCGACCTTTGTGCTGTCTGCGCTTGAACTTTTATGCTGTATATTATTGCGAACAACGATATATCCATCATCGGTAAATATTTCAATACACAAGGGTTGTTCCACACGCACAATATTATGCTTAAAGGCATTTTCTATCAACACCTGAAGGCTGCACTGCACTACAAAACGACTTTTTGCATCTTCGTCAATATTGTATTTCAGCTCAAAACCTTTAGGGAAGCGCACTTTGAGCAAATCTGTATATTTCTCAATAAACTCCAACTCCTCCTGCAATCGTACAAGATGTTCATTTTCGTTTTGCAGCATATAACGATACAGTGCAGCGAGTTTAAGGACATATTCTGTAGCTTCGCTATTCTTGCCCTCCTCAATAAGTCCGTTGAGAATATTGAGTGAATTAAACAAAAAGTGAGGGTTTACCTGTTGTTTAAGAATATTATACTGAAATTGTGCCAAACGACGCTTCTCCTGCTCGTTTTCTATGCGATTTCGGGTTTGATAAACATAGGTTATCATCACTATTATCACATAGATTATCAAACTTGCAATGATAAGTATCGAGAAGAGCTGCACAAATGATACCTCATCAAACGGTTTTTCTGTACCAAATGGCAGGTTATAACCTATAATTAGGGTCGTTGCAGCGGCAATTAGCAGGGTAGATGCCACAAGTTCAATAACATAGACAACAGGAGTCGAGAAAGTCTTGTATTTATTTGAGAGGATGTGGTAAATTACATTAGAAGCAATAAGGGTTATAATGGCAAGCGAATTGCCTAACAACAGCCTTAGTGCTATATTTACAACCTCTTCGGAGAGTGTACCTCCAAAAATTTTGGAATAGACAAGTCGGATAAGCAACAAACCGAGCATCATCCAGACTACGGGTCGCAAATCAAACGACGCCAAATCGTAGCGACTCTTTCCCCCCCCCAAGAAATTATACAACAATAGAAAACCGAAACCTATAATCTCGGTAGTTATGAAGGATGTCAGAGAGTGCATCAAAATAGGGGAGGTAATGAATTTTGCAAGCAAATCTGCGCCGTATGTACCGATAACAAATCCTACAATATTTCCCGCAATGGCACAAGTGGCGATATTACCCATGCCTTGACCCTTTTTGAGTGCGATAATG
>JAFWBN010000152.1 GCA_017507075.1 Alistipes sp.
GGCACAAATAGCGACCCTACTATTCACAGCATTGTCATCGAAATACGACTTGTCAAAGCTGTCGTAGCACTACTTGCAGGTATAGCCCTATCGCTATCAGGACTACAGATGCAGACGCTCTTTAGCAACCCTCTTGCAGGTCCGTATGTCCTCGGAGTGAGTGCAGGCGCAAGTTTTGGCGTGGCTCTATTTCTACTTGGCGCACCACTGATAGGTCTTGCCTCCTCCCCCCTACTCTCTGCTATAGGTACGGCAGGTGCGGCATGGATTGGTGCAGCAGCGGTGCTTCTGATTGTAATTATCCTATCAAAGCGAATTAAAGACATCATGGTAATCCTTATCTTGGGCATGATGTTATCCTCAGCTCTTGGTGCTATAGTGGAGATACTGCAATACTTAAGTAACGAGGCGGCTCTAAAGTCATTTGTCGTATGGACTATGGGTTCACTTGGCGAGGTTACACTCAAAGAGCTGATGATAATAGTTCCGATAATTGCTGTAGGTGTCATCCTCGCTATTCTGACAATAAAGCCACTCAACATAATGCTCCTCGGAGAGAATTATGCAAAGACCTCAGGCATAAACCTAAGCCGTACAAGAGCAACAGTATTTGCCTCAACAACACTATTAGCCGGTACTGTAACAGCCTTCTGCGGGCCTGTAGGTTTTGTCGGACTTGCTGTCCCACACTTAGCTCGCATGATATTCCGCACGGCAGACCACAAAATTCTACTCCCTGCATCTGCCACAATAGGCTGTTTGATGTTGCTTGTAGGAGATATTCTTGCAAAAATATTACTCCTGCCTATAAACACAATAACCGCTCTAATGGGTATTCCGATTGTAGTATATATAGTAATCCGTAATCGCAACCTGCTACAATGATACGCCTCGAAAATATATCAATAGCCTACTCTTCAAAAACAATTATTGACCGTGCCTCTGTGGTATTTCCTCAGGGCAGCGTAACTGTTTTGATTGGTCGCAACGGAGCCGGAAAAAGCACGCTGCTTCGCTCGCTGACCGCTGTAGAGGCCCCAAAATCTGGCACTATATTTATCGGTGGCAAGGATATATTCTCCCTAAACTATGAGCAACGCGCAAAACTGCTCTCTTTCGTTGGCACTCAGCGAATAAGAATTGCCAATATGTTATGCAGAGATGTAGTAGCAACAGGTCGTGCTCCATACACTAATTGGGTCGGCAAGCTCCACAGCTCCGACATCGAAATTGTCAATAACGCCCTTGAGGCCGTCGGCATGAACAGCTTTGCCATGCGTAGCATAGATACCCTCTCTGATGGAGAGTCTCAGCGCATTATGATAGCCCGCGCACTTGCTCAGCAGACTCCTACCATAATGCTCGACGAGCCTACAGCCTTCCTTGACATACCAACCCGTTTTGAGATTTGTAAGCTACTCTCAAATCTTGCTCACAATCAAGGGAAAACCATAATATTCTCTACTCACGACATAGATGCCGCACTACCTATAGCAGATTATATTGCCGTATTAGACAACTGCAAGCTTTCACTACATCCTGCATCCGAGGCAAAAGAGGTTATTAGCACCCTATTTTCACTCTAACAATCCATATTTCAGGGGCTTTAGCACTCTTTTTTTACATTTTTCGCACATTTTTCTTGTCAATTCCTATTATTTTACTACCTTTGCACCACTAATTGCCGCGGAGTGCGCTCCGCCATTAGGGTAGGGCCCATTCGTCTATCGGTTAGGACGCAAGATTTTCATTCTTGAAAGAGGAGTTCGACTCTCCTATGGGCTACAACGAGGGGTGCAAAAAGTATCTCCTCCACATACTAAACCCGGGGGCTGATTTAGGGTGCTTTAATCAAAGGTCGTCAGAGATTAGGGAGTTTTAATTGAGGTCGTCTGAAAAAAAAGGGAACTTTAATTAAGGTTAGTCGAAAGGTCATCTAAAAGGCTTGGGGTGTAAGGAGTTGGAGAGATATAGTATTGTGCTCTACGGGGGAGAAAAAAACAAGGAGCGGGAGTAATCCTATCCACAACCACCTACGGGTGTGCAGATTTTATTAACAAGGATTTATAACTAAAAAAAACATTTATATTACTATGGCAAACCACAAATCATCTGAGAAGAGAATTCGCCAGACAGCAACTAAGCGTGCGCACAACCGTCTC
Organism: Alistipes sp.; assembly: GCA_017507075.1. Classification (GTDB taxonomy): domain Bacteria; phylum Bacteroidota; class Bacteroidia; order Bacteroidales; family Rikenellaceae; genus Alistipes. The sequence goes on from JAFWBN010000152.1 coordinate 2,163, forward strand.
TATCACAAGACTGCTCGTAACGCTGTAAAGGCACTGCGCAACACTTCTGACAAGGCTGCAGCAGAGGCTCTGCTTCCAAAGGTAACTGCTATGTTGGATAAGCTCGCTAAGCACAACATTATCCACAAGAACAAGGCAGGCAACCTCAAAGGCGCAATTCAGTTGCATGTAAACGCTCTCTAATAAGCGTATTTACATTAAACGATAAAAGGACTACTTCTCAGTAGTCCTTTTATCGTTTACATCACAAAATTAAGCAGTGCAGCGGCACACTTTTCAGGTTCCTCAATAAAACTCATGTGTCCCGAATTTTCCATCCAAACAACCTGTGCTTCAGGGTGTGATGCGGCTATTGCAGCAGCTGTGTCTGCCACAATATATTCATCCTTTTTACCAAAGATAAATAGCTGAGGCACATGTAGTTGTCTGAGCATCTCATTTTGGTCTTTACGCTCCATCATACCTGCAAGAAGTGCCACAATTCCATCATCCTCTGTAAGGTGGATAATCTGTGCCAAATCCTCTATATTTTCACTACAGCGGCGACGATTATCGGCAGCAAAACCTGCGCTTGGAGCTGTACGGGCAAGTAACTCCTTTTTACCAGATTTGACGATAGCAATCTCTCTTTCGCGGTTTTTCCGCTTCTCCTCGCTATCGGCATTAGGCGTAGAGTGCAACAAAACAACTCCTGCCACCTTTTCAGGATAGTGTTCACACAGTGCAAGAGCTACATATCCTCCCATAGAGTGTCCGACAATATATGCCCTATCAATCTTCAGAGCCTCAAGAGCATCTGACACAACCTGGGCAAGATAATCCATTGTATGAATCTCTCCCCTGACTTGTGAAATTCCATGTCCCGGAATATCTATTGTTACAACTCTTACACTCTTATAAATCAAAGGAATAAACTCCTCCCAAACAAGCATATTTTCAAGATAGCCATGTAGTAGCACAACAACCTTCTCTCCCTGCTCAGAATCGCAAATATGTAGAGGAGTATCCCCCGCCATTATAAATTTTTCAACCATAACAATCTATTATTTAGCTTTTCAACTCCAAAATTACAAAAAATTTCGTAACTTTGAACGATTTATATACTACTACTTACTATAAGCGGCAGACTTTATGTCAATAAACTACATAAAATGTCATGGCTCAGGCAATGAGTTTATAATGATAGATGCTGTAGCTCAATCTCTTGATGGCTACAATCTGTCTCTATTATCTCAGTGTGTCTGCTCGCGTGCTACGGGCAGTGGGGCTGATGGAGTATTGCTGCTTGTAAAAGAGAAGGAGGGTGTATATGGTATGAGGATGTTCAATCCTGATGGCAGCGAGGCTGAGATGTGTGGCAATGGCATTAGGTGTGTGGCGAGACTTGCCGAGAAGTATATCCAAAGTAGCGAGTTTATTCTCACTTCTGGAGGTAAAAGATACCCTATAAAGCGTCAGCCGTGCATATACAGCACCATCCCTACATACGGCGTTCAGATTGCGGTTGAACTTTGGAGCAGTGATTTTGCATTTTTTGCAAAAGACGACAAAAGATTTATTGGCAAAATCATCCCACAGCTCCACCCAACCCTCTGCTGGAGTGCTATATCAGTAGGCAACCCACACATTATAGCTCATGTAGAGAAGTGCGACATTACTCTGCTTGAGAGTCTTGGTGAGCGTGTAAAATCACTTACCGATATACTCCCTAAAGGCGTAAATATAAGTTTTGTCGAGACTTTAGGCAGAAATCACATATTTGTTACCACCTTTGAGCGTGGAGCTGGCATAACCCCTTCTTGCGGAACGGCAATGACAAGTTCGGCAACAGCCATGGCTCTACTTGGGCTTGCAGAGTACAATACTGAGATTTTAGTCGAGAACAGAGGTGGCGCAGTAAAGTGTAACTGCTCTACAGAGGGTTCTCTGCATACAACATTGACAGGAAATGCCAGCTATATAGAGCATGGAGTAATCGAATTTGACGGCAAAACTTTTGCAACTAAAACCTCTTCGGTTTGTACTGAAGAGATTGAGTTATGGAACAATTTTTTAGCATCAAGAGTAGAGAAATGAGGCGTCTGATAACCATACTTACTATTATAATCTCGGCAATGTTTATATTGTCGTGCAGTGTTACACGCCACATACCCGACAACTCATATCTCCTACAAAAAGTAAACATCGAGACAGACAAATCAACAGAGCGTAAATATAGAATTACTTCGGACGATGCTTACAAATATGTAAGTCAGAAACCAAATAAGCGATTTTTGGGCTTAAACTTCTATGTTGCCGCTTACAATGCTGCTAATCCAGACAAAGATAATTGGTGGAACGATTTGAAACGAAAAATCGGACAAGAGCCTGTACTCTATGACCACAACAAAACCGAGCAGTCTGTAGGCAAACTCAAAATATATCTCGACAAGAGTGGTTATTTTGCCTCTGAGGTAAAGTATAGTGTTGACACTACAAAACGCCGCAAAAGGGCTATAGTTACATACTCTCTTAAACAAAACCAACCATACTTTGTAGGCTCTGTGAAGTATCAATTCAGAGACCGATTCCTTGAGCAGATTTTAGCGCCGGATACAGTCAACAACATGATTCGCACGGGCGACATATTCAACATTTCCACCCTTGAGGCTGAGCGTGAGCGCATAGCCGCACAACTCAACAGACAGGGTTATTATGACTTTACAATCAACAATATAGAGTTCCTTGCAGATACTCTGCAGGTGCAAAATGTTGTCAACCTGACCATGATTGTAAAGAAAAAGATTGAGTACAATCGTAGAGGAGAGGTTACTTTTGAGGATAGTCCGATATATCGTCTGAGGAGTATCGAAATTATCCCTAATTATAACGCTTTAGAGGATAAAAAAGATGCCAACTATATGCAGAGCTTTGACTCTGTTAACTATCGTGGTCTGACAGTCTTATACAAGGGCAAAAAACCATATATCCGTCCTGAGGTATTGCGTACTGCTGTGTCTATGTATCCCGGCTCGATTTATGATGTTGAGCAGAAAGCAAAGACCAATAACCGTCTCTTACAGATGGGTTTCAATAGTGCGCAGATACAGTTCAACCGTCTGCCGGACTCACTATTTTCTACTCAGGCATACATAACTTATGTTGGTCAACCAGACTCTACAGACACCCCTATTATTCACAATAAAGAGCGTTATTTGGACTGCAAGATACTCTGCACACCATCGCTCCGACAGAGCATCAAGGCTGAGTTAGAGGGCTCTACAACATCAAGTTTTTATGGTCTAAAGGCCTCTTTGGGATATCAGAATAGAAACATCTTCCGTGGAGCAGAGCTATTTGACCTTACAGGTACTGTAGGTTATGAGTATATGAAGGCTCCAGATGCTATGCGTCGCAGTGCTATAGAGTTTGGTCTCTCGGCTGGTCTTACCTTCCCACGATTCCTTATTTTCCACACATCAAGTCGCGGACACCTTAACTCTCCGAAGACTCGCTTTGAGATGTCCTTCAACCACCAAAATCGTCCATACTATCGCAGAGACCTCTCAAGTATTGTATGGTCATACTCTTGGCAGAATTGGCAACACTCCTCTTTTGTTGTGCGTCCAATAAGTATCAACTGGGTAAATGTTGGATATATCAACGAAAATTACTTCAACTCTCTGCAAAACGAATATCTTAAACGAAGCTATGAATCGCAGCTGATTGTCGGACTATCCGGTACATATTCATACGACAACTCACGACTGCAAACCACTAAGAATCAGACAACTATTCGCGTTAATGCCGAACTTGCCGGAAATACCGTAGATGGGCTTATGCACCTATTCTCTAAACCTGTAGAGAATCAAAACTACTACAACTTCCTCGGCATTCGCTACTCTCAATACTTCCGTGCCGACATAAATGCTGCACACCGTATCTCAATAGGAGAAAAGTGCGCTGTGGCAGGCCGTATATATGCCGGATTTGGTATAGCTTATGGCAACTCTGACGCTATTCCGTTTGACCGTATGTTCTATGCCGGAGGTAGTAACTCTATGCGTGGATGGGCTCCTCGTACACTTGGCCCTGGTTCAAGCCCTCTGCCTGAAAATGTGGTCTATCCTACACAGTTGGGAGATATGAAACTTGAGGCCAACTTAGAGTTCAGATTTCCGATTTGGGGCATGTTCCATGGTGCTACTTTCCTTGATGTGGGAAATATTTGGTATATGGGAAGAAATGGTGTAGAATACCCTGAGAGTTCTGTTTTCCATATCAAAGATTTTTACAAACAGCTCGGTTTCAACACAGGAATCGGAGTGCGTTTGGATATAAAATTTGCAATCCTACGCCTCGATTGGGGTATTCAGTTGCACAACCCTAATAAAGTGGCTTCAGAGAGGTGGATTCACAACTTTAAGTGGAAGAATACATCTATAAACTTTGGCGTAGGTTATCCTTTTTAGACTATGACTCATCTTGAATATAAATATCTGTATAAAGTAAACTCCCCTGCCCAATTAAAGAGCTTGAGCCTTGAGCAGCTGCCTGACTATTGTAACGAGGTTAGGCAGTATATCATTGAGCAGTGTGCCAAAAACCCTGGACACCTCGCCTCCTCTCTTGGTGCTGTCGAGATTGCTGTGGCGATACACTATGTCTATGATACCCCATACGATAAAGTTGTCTGGGATGTGGGCCATCAGGCATACGCCCATAAAATCATTACAGGCAGACGCGAGGCATTTCAAAGCAATCGCACCCTTGACGGCATAAGTGGTTTCCCACGCATGGCTGAGAGCGAGTATGATGCTTTTGGCGCAGGCCACGCCTCAGTATCCATATCGGCTGCCCTCGGCATGGTAAAGGCTGCTCAACTGAAGGGGGAGAATCGCAAGGCAATAGCCGTGATTGGCGATGGTTCTATGACAGGTGGTCTTGCTTTTGAGGGTATGAATAATGCCGGAGCTGATAAAACAAACGATATTCTTGTGATTTTGAACGACAATCACATGGCTATCGACAAGGCTACAGGTGCTTTGAACGGATACCTGCTCCGACTATCTACATCGCGCCGCTATAATCGCATAAAGCAGAAGATGTGGACTATCCTCTCCGGTACTCCTCGCATATTAAACCTCTTCCGCAAGGCAAGCAATGCCATTAAACATGGACTTATGCAGAATAGTAACCTCTTTGAGAGTTTCGGATTCAGATATTTCGGTAGAGTTGATGGTCATGATGTCAAGCAGATTGTAAAAACTCTTATGGCTATGAAGACTATCAGAGAGCCTAAGCTGCTTCATATCATCACCTCTAAGGGTCATGGTTATACCCCTGCTGAGCAAAATCTTCCTGTGTGGCATGCTCCGGGCAAGTTTAATCCCGACACAGGAGAGAGAATCAAACAGCCTTCTGACTGTGATCGTTACCAAGATGTATTCGGACATACTCTTACAGAACTTGCTAAAGCTGATAATCGCATTGTCGGCATAACTCCGGCAATGCCTTCGGGTTGCTCTATGAATATAATGATGGAGCAGATGCCAGACAGATGCTTTGATGTCGGAATTGCAGAGGCACACGCCGTAACCTTTGCGGCAGGTCTTGCTGCATCAGGTCAAGTTCCGTTCTGCAACATATACTCGACCTTTATGCAGAGAGCCTATGACAGTATTATTCATGATGTAGCCCTACAGAAACTACCTGTTGTGATGTGTCTTGACAGAGGCGGCATTGTGGGTGAAGATGGAGCTACGCATCATGGAGTCTTCGACTTGGCATACCTCTGTTGCATACCTAATATGGTTGTAGCAGCACCGAGCGACGAGCTTGAACTGCGTAATTTGATGTACACCGCCCTTCATAGTAACACTCCTTTTGCTATCCGTTACCCTCGTGGCTGCGGCAATGGAACAGAGTGGAGAGGCAAGAGTTTCTGCTCTCTTCCAATTGGTCAAGGTCGAGTGCTTAGAGAGGGAGAGGATATTGCAGTGCTTGCAATAGGTAAAACATGCTCTTTTGCCATTGATGCTGCCAAAAAGGCTGCCGAGAAGGGTATTAGCGTGGCTGTATATGACCTAAGATATGCAAAACCTATAGATAAAGAGATGATTCTTGATGTAGCAAAGAGATTTAAGCATATTATAACCGTCGAGGATGGCGTTCTGAGGGGAGGCATTGGCGAAGGTATAACAAAGATTATATCTGATAACTCGCTATGCAACAACACAAATATTGTCAGCCTCGGAATAGATGACACTTTCGTCGAGCAAGGTACTCCAACCCAACTCTATAGGCTGTGTGGATATGATAGTGAGGGCATTTTATCAGTTATAAAGAAATTTTTTGCAGAAAAGTTTGCAGAATAAAATTTTTACCCCTATCTTTGCACCGCTGTTGAGAAAAACAGCAATTTATTGCCCAGGTGGTGGAATTGGTAGACACGCTACTTTGAGGGGGTAGTGGACATTAGTCCGTGTGAGTTCGAGTCTCGTCCTGGGCACTGTAAAGCACCGCGTTAGATTAACGCGGTGCTTTATTCTTACATTGGTGTTTAGCTTATTGTGTCTCTTAGAACACCTCCTGCAGGATATGTATGGATTGTACTTTTTTAATAGATTCGAGGTGGACCTTATAATACTCGACAAGGGCAGAGAGCATGTCCACTCTCTGCGCTCTATTTAGCCCTATCTCGCCCAAGCAGAGTACATCGCACTCAAGCATATCAGTAAAGAGCCTGCTCTGCTCCCGACTAAAAAACTTATCATGCAGAGGTTGGATTGTTGTATATAATCCCTCCCGCATATCAAAAAATGCCCCCCGCACATACTCATTACCTGGAGCAAAGCCCAAGAAACGACTTATATTGGACAAAAACCAGAGATGGAAATTTGCCACCCCCTCATCAATAGTATCAAGAGCCTCAATACTACCCCAAACAAAATCAAACAGACTCTGGTTTGGCTCACTCTCGGCTATAAGACGATAGAGTACCTCTGCCATAAAGAGGGCTATAGTCGATTTTTTTACATCATAAGGCAGAGTCCTAAGCACAATACCGCTCTCTACATCCTTCAGACGGTGTAAATCAGACTTATCAGAGACAAGACCTTCGAAATTTAGGGCAAACAGTGGCTGAAAGTGTGCCATTTTAGAGCTACGACCCTTACTTGATGCAACACCTTGTACAATATAACTCTGCCGACCTAAAGTATCGGTAAGCATCTGCACAATGATAGCCTTTTCGCCATATTTTATTGTATTAAGGACTATGCCTCGACACTTATAGCTTCTCATAGTGATATTTTTTCTATTGCATCTCGCAAATGGTCCGGGTCAATATGGGTATATATCTCCGTAGTTGTTATATTTTGGTGTCCGAGCATAGCTTGCACATGACGAATAGAGGCTCCTCCTGTAAGCAGATGGGTGGCAAAGGAGTGTCGTAAAGTGTGAGGACTCACACTCTTATCAATCCCTGCATCTTGTGCTGCATTGCGGATAATATTAAAGACCATAACGCGAGAGAGTTTTGTTTTTCGGTTGCTTAGAAACAAAATCTGCTCCCCCTTGGCACTGCCGCTCAACCCTTTAAGTGTCTCAAAACGCGAATCAAGGTACTCCATAACAAATTCCTGTGCCACTCTACCTATCGGAACAAGTCTCTGTCTATTACCCTTTCCTGTAACTCTGATATAACCTTCACCGAAAAATAGGTCGCTAATCTTAAGAGATATAAGCTCTGAGACTCTCAGTCCGCATGAATACATCAACTCCAACATTGCCCTATCTCTCTTACCCTTATCTGTCTGAGAATCAACAACCCCAATTAGTCTCTCAACCTCCTCAACAGTAAGCACATCGGGAAGATGGCGAGAGCTTTTTGGTGCCGATATAAACTCAACGGGCGAGGTCTCTATCTTATCGGTAAGTAGCAGGTAGTTAAAGAAACTTTTTATTCCACTCAATTCTCTTGCCTGAGAAGATTTTTTATGCTCCTTTTCAAAGAGATGAACCAAAAATCGCTCAACCATATACTGTTCAACCTTCGTTGGCGGAACATCATACATGCGTAGCACAAAGTTCTCAAAGAGCATAATATCACGAATATACGCCTCTACTGTATTATCAGCAAGATTTTTCTCAAGACGGATATATGTTTTGTATGCTTGAATAGTTTTATTCCACTTTTCGCTATATTGTGCCATATTATTACTAATTTTGCAGTAGCGAAGATACAAAATTTTACATAATATGAACTATATTGAGTTAAATATTTCTGTTCCAAACACAGAGATTGCCGAAATTCTTACTGCAGAGTTATCTGTTCTCCCTTTTGACAGTTTTGTAACAGAATCCTCGACTCTTAAGGCTTATATCCCTCAAGATGCACTTGTGGATTGTATGGCAGAGACCAATGAGATTCTAAAATCGTACAACATCACAGATAGTAGGTATGTACAAATAGAGTCGCAAAATTGGAACGCGTTGTGGGAGAGCAACTTCGAACCTGTAGATGTAGATGGCAAGGTGTTTATCCGCGCACCTTTCCATGCTCCAAATGTCAGTGCCGACTTTGAGGTTATAATTATGCCGAAGATGTCTTTCGGCACAGGACATCATGCAACAACAAAGATGATGGTGCAGATGATTCTGCTCTCAAACCTATCGGGCAAAAGCGGACTTGATATGGGTAGTGGTACAGGCGTGCTTGCAATTGCTGCCTGCAAGTGCGGAGCTAAAACGATGGATGCTGTAGATATTGACGACTTTGCCTTTGAAAATTGTCAGGAAAATATCGCCACAAATGGCGTTGCAGAGCAGATAACACCTCTATTGGGCGATGTAAGAGTTATTGCAGGTCGCAAATACGACTTTATACTCGCCAATATCAACAGAAATATCCTGTTGGCTGATATGGACGCATACATAAATACCCTAAACCCTGGCGGAGAGCTGTTTATGAGCGGATTTTTGGATGCAGATATAGATGCCATAACCTCTGCAGCAGTATCCAAAAACCTTGTACCAAACCACACCCTACACACCTCCGGATGGGCTGCATTATCGTTTATAAAACCGTAATAGACAAACACTTAGCAATTTAGTACAAAAAGAAACGGCTAATGAATTAGCCGTTATCACTTTATTAAGAGGTTGAAAAAAAGATGTAGTTTTAGGCTTGCGAAGCCCGAAAAAAAGGAGTTTACTTAAGCGTAAATGAGCATTTTGAGGGTGAGCGTAACGACAAAATACACTTTTTATTCAGCCTCTCTTTTTAAGTCCCCTCTCTGCTGCAAGTCTTTCAAGCATCTTATGAGCCGCCGCATAGTCGTTTGGAATCTCTCCGTCAAGGATTGCATTTTTGATAATCTCCTTTATCTCTCCTAACAGACTACAAGGTGGCACATCATACTCCTGCATAATAATATCGCCCGTGATAGGAGGTTGGAAATTTCTAATTCTATCTCTCTCCTCAAGGTCCTTCATCTTTTGGCGCACAAGGGCAAAATTTTCAATAAATCGCTTAACTTTCTGCTCAATACCCGAAGTAATATCTGCCTCGCAGAGCGTCATTAGCTTCTCCACATCATCCCCCGCCTCAAAAAGTAGGCGACGCACTGCCGAGTCGGTAACAATATCTTCGGCAAGAATTATAGGGCGCAGATGCAGAAAGACCATCTTCTGCACAAAACGCATAGGCTCTCCGAGAGGCAATCCGAGGCGACGAAAGATTCCGGAAACCATCTTGGAGCCTAAAACCTCGTGTCCATGGAACGACCAACCTATTTTCGGGTCATAGCTCTTACACTGAGGTTTGGCAATATCATGCAGAACTGCTGCCCAACGCAAATATAGGTCATCACTCTTACGAGCCACATTATCAAGGACTTTAAGTGTATGCTTAAAGTTATCTTTGTGGGCATGATTTCCCCTTTTCTCAACACCACAGAGTTTATGCAGTTCAGGGAATATAAGTTCAAGAAGACCTGTAAGTTCAAGGAGTTCAAAACCTATTGACGGCACAGGAGATGCCACAATTTTATTTAGCTCGACAATTATTCGCTCCTTAGATACGATGCTTATGCGCTCACGATTTCTGGCAATAGCATCAAAGGTCTCTTCATCCAATTCAAAGCCGAGCTGAGAGGCAAATCGTATGCCTCGCATCATTCTTAGCGGGTCATCAGAAAATGTTATATCCGGGTCGCACGGGGTACGGATAATACAATCCTCAAGGTCATACATACCGTCGAAAGGGTCAACAAGTTCCCCAAAATTATGACCATTAAGCGACCATGCCATTGCATTGATTGTAAAGTCTCTACGCCGCTGGTCGTCCTCTATTGTGCCATCCTCGACATGAGGTTTTCTCGAATCGGGAGAGTAGGACTCTTTGCGTGCGCCAACAAACTCAACCTCAAGTCCGTCAGCATGGAGCATAGCTGTACCAAACCGCCTGAATACCACAACATTAGTCTTTAGCTCTGCTGCCAAAGCCTCTGCTATCTCAATACCACTACCTACAACTACCACATCTATATCTGTACACTTACGGCGAAGGTAGTAATCCCTCACATAACCTCCAATAACAAACGCCTCAACCCCGCGCTGATCGACAAGGCGCGAGATTTTGGAGAATATTGGAAGAGATAGCGGATTATTTGACATATAGGCAGCGACGATAGAGTTGTACAGTATTTTCAAGACCGTAATAAAGAGCGTCGCTAATCAGCGCATGACCTATAGAGACCTCATCACACCACGGAATCTGCTCGGCAAAGTATGTCAGATTTTCGAGCGACAAATCATGGCCTGCATTAAGACCTAAACCGCACTCTTTGGCCGCCTGTGCAGCAACAATATATGGAGCGATAGCCGCAGCTCTATCCTCTGCATAATTGCGAGCATAAGCCTCTGTATATAACTCTACGCGGTCTGCTCCGCACTCCTTTGCCCCTCTAACCATCTCCGGGTCGGGGTCAACAAATATTGAGACACGAATACCGTACTTGTGAAACTTCTCACACATAGCTGTCAGAAACTCTCTATTTTTCAGCGTATCCCAACCGGCATTAGAGGTAATAGCATCAGGAGCATCAGGCACCAAGGTAACCTGTGCAGGAACAACACTGCACACCAAATCGACAAAAGAGTCAATCGGATTGCCCTCAATATTGAGTTCTGTAGTAATTACCGACTTTAGCTCCCTGACATCACTATATCTGATATGTCTTGCATCGGGACGAGGATGAACTGTTATACCCTCTCCACCAAAACGCTCTATAGCAAGAGCAGCCTTTACAACATCAGGCATATTGCCTCCGCGAGAGTTGCGAATAACGGCAATCTTATTGATATTTACACTCAGTTTTGTCATAACACCTAAAAAATCGTTATCTTTGCACTACAAAGTTAAACATTTTCTTGAAGAGTTGATATGAAAATCATACTTTTTTCTCGTGCTGTAGGCTTCGACCACTCTGAACGAGTTGCCAAAATATTCTCTGTCATAGAGAGTTACGGCTTTGAGTATATGGTAAATGAGGAGTTTGCGCAATCCGTTGAACAGCTCTTTGGGCGCATTATTCCGTCCAATATGCGTTATGGTTGCTGTGCAAATATTGCATCTGAAGATGCAGTGATGGTCTGCTACGGCGGAGATGGTACTCTGCTTGAAGGAGTACATCGTCTTGAGGGTAAAAATATACCTGTCGTGGGTATCAACTCTGGTCGTTTAGGTTTTTTGGCCCTTGCACAGTGCGACGAAATAGAGTCTGTCTTTGAGTGGATAGCAAATAATTCTCTCAATGTAGAGCAACGCCAGATGTTGGCCGTAACAGGCAATTTTGATGGCAAAAAACAGACTCTTTATGCACTCAATGAGGTGGCTGTCCAAAGGCTCGGTGCAACAATGATTTCAGTAGAGGTGATGATAGACCTCAAACCAACTCTTACTTGCAATGGTGATGGCGTAATTGTCTCAACACCAACAGGTTCGACTGCATATTCTCTTAGCGCGGGAGGTCCTATTATTGCTCCATCTTGCCGCTGTTTTGTAATCACACCTCTCTCGCCTCACAACCTAACAATGCGTAGTGTTGTAACTCCGGACAGTAGCAGTGTTGCTCTAAAAATTCACACTCGCAGCAATGAGGCGTCAATCTCTATAGACAACCGAACTTTTGCTATTGCAGACAACGAACAAATCGAGATAAAAAGGGCGGAAAGATACATATCTCTTGCCGTACCACACAATATTTCGTTCTACGATTCGTTACGCAATAAGATGATGTGGGGCAAGAGTTTCTACTAAAGTAGCTCTCTTTTGCCTTAAACCTGCAACTTTTTACATTTATTGCAGCAAAAAGTTAGTATTTCGGAAAAAAGAGTTATATTTGCGAGTTATATAAGGATATATGGAGAGTAATTCTAACCGCATACCAACGCATGTTGCCATCATTATGGATGGTAATGGTAGATGGGCTAAGGCTCAGGGCAAGGAGCGTTTTGAGGGTCATATCGAGGGTGTGGACTCTGTTCGCGAGTGTATAAAAGCCGCTCGCAGGAACGGTGTGCGCTACCTTACTCTTTATGCCTTCTCAACTGAGAATTGGGGTCGCCCGCAAGAGGAGGTAAATGCACTTATGGAGCTATTTTGCAAGAGCGTTATTGCAGAGACTCCGGAACTCAAAAAAGAGGGTGTAAAGGTGGTAATGATTGGCCGCCGAGACCGTTTCTCAGAGAAGGTATGCAGCCATCTTGAGCAGATTGAGAGTAGTACCGCGGAGGGTGAGAACTTAACCTTGGTGCTTGCCTTTGACTACTCTTCCAGAGATGAGATTACTGTGGCAATGCAGCGCATTGCAAAGCAGGTTGCAGAGGGACAAATCACCCCAGAGGAGATTTGTGAGCAGACAATTGCTCAAAATCTCTACACTGCACAGATTCCGGATCCAGACTTTATTATCCGCACAAGTGGAGAGTGTCGTTTGAGCAACTTCTTGCTTTGGCAATCAAGTTATGCCGAGATGTACTTTCCTCAAACTATGTGGCCAGATTTCAAACAGGAACAGTTCGATGAAGCATTGGAGGTTTATGCCCAACGAAACCGTCGCTATGGCAAGCTCTGATGTATAAAAGCAATATTTGATGAAGAGATTTTTTAACATACTTACATGTACGCTGATTCTGCTCAATACAACCACAGTGTCAGCACAACAGACCGATGAGAGCCGTCAGGAGCGCAAGCAGGCACGAGCAGAACTTCGTGATGCGGTACGCAACAAGAAGACAACAAAGCCTACTCGTCAGGGTCCGGTAGCAATTACCGAGAATCCTGATGACAACTTTGTCGTTCCACAGGATGCACAATATTTGGACTCCAAAGAGCCGAAGATGTACCACATCCGCAAGGTAAATATCCATGGTGTTAAGTACCTAAACCATGATATTTTGCGTTCTGCATCGGGTTTGATTCCTGGAGATTCTGTCTATCTGCCAGGTCCTTTTATCCAGAATGCAGCAAATAGACTCTGGATGCAGCGTTACTTTGAGGATATTCAGATTGGAGCTACCATAGAGGGCGACAGCCTCGATTTGGAGGTTGTTCTCAAGGAGCGTCCTCGTGTAATGAACTGGAAAATCGCAGGTGTTCCTAAGAGTAAGAGCGCAGACCTTATAAGTGAGCTAAAGCTTAAGCGTGGATATGAGTTGTCAGACTATGTAATTGACAAAAATGCACGACTTATTAAAAAACACTTCTCTGACAAAGGTTTTCGTAACTGCGAGGTTACTGCAACATTTGAGAACGACTCGGTTGTAAAGCAGGGTGTCAATGTTACCTTCCATGTAAAGAAAAACGCTCGCGTGCGTATTGGCAATATTACCTTTGATGGCAACGATAACTTTGACGACAAACGCCTTGCCCGTGCTTTTAAGAAGACTCATAAGCCAAGTATCAAGTTCTGGCAGAGTACAAAGCTGCTCGAAAAGGACTACGAAGAGGATAAAGAGCTATTGATTGATTTCTACAACTCAAAAGGTTTTAGAAATGCACATATTATCTCTGACTCAATATATAGCATTGACGAAAAGCGTTTGGGTATCCATATCAACCTTAAGGAGGGTAACAAATACTATATCCGTAATGTATCATGGGTAGGTAACTCAAAATATGAGACCGAGCAGCTTAGCCAGATGCTTGCTGTCAAGTGGGGTGATGTCTATGACAACAAATCTACCCACACACGACTCGGCATCGGCAAGGAGCAGAACCCTGACGATATGTCAATACAGAGTCTGTATCAAAATGACGGATATTTGGTATCCCAGATTGAGCCTGCAGAGATTGTTGTAGGTGCCGACTCTCTTGACCTTGAGATTCGCATTTTTGAGGGTAAGCAGTTTACAATCAACAATGTAGGTATATCGGGAAATATGCGTGTTGATGACGAGGTTATCCGCCGTGAGCTATATACTCGCCCTGGAGAGCTGTACAACAGAGCATTGCTTATGCAGACCATGCGTACACTTGCCGGTATGCAGCACTTTAACGAGGAGACTATCGCTCCGGACATCAAGTTGGTACAAGGTGCAACAGACCTTGTGGATATCAATTGGCCTCTTGAGGAGAAGGCCTCCGACCAATTCAATATTGCAGCAGGTTGGGGCTCCGGCACATTTGTAGGCTCGGTGGGTATTACGCTCAATAACCTCTCTGTACGCAACTTCTTCAAAAAGGGAGCTTGGAGACCTTACCCTATGGGTCAAAATCAGCGACTCTCTATCTCTGGTCAGACAAACGGTACATACTACAAGGCTCTATCCCTCAGCTTCTCAGACCCTTGGTTAGGAGGTCGTAAGCCAAATTCACTTACCATCTCAGGACACCTCTCAGAGTCTAACGATGCATACTATCCATGGCAGGAGGCAAATACCTTCTTCCGCTCTTACGGTTTGGCAGTAGGTATGGGTAAGCGACTCTCTTGGCCAGACCCTTACTTCCAACTCTATGCAGAGTTGTCATACCTCAGATATGGAATTAAGGGTTATACCTCGTTCATTATGGAAAATGGTCATGCAAATACTCTTGCTCTGAAATTTGTGTTAGGTAGAAATTCTACAGACCAGCCTATATACCCTCGTCGTGGTTCGGATATATCCTTCTCACTGCAGATTACCCCTCCGTTCTCGGCTATGGATGGCAAGGATTATTCAGACAACACACTCTCTGAGCAGGACCGCTGGCGTTGGATAGAGTTCCATAAGTGGCAATTTAAGGCTCAGTGGTTCCAGCCTCTGACAAGGAACAACAACCTTGTACTGATGGCAAAGGCAGAGATGGGATTCCTC
Organism: Alistipes sp.; assembly: GCA_017507075.1. Classification (GTDB taxonomy): domain Bacteria; phylum Bacteroidota; class Bacteroidia; order Bacteroidales; family Rikenellaceae; genus Alistipes. Next base: position 17,505 of record JAFWBN010000152.1, read on the forward strand.
GGCCACTATAATAAGAACAAGGTGTCCCCTTTTGAAAGATTCCAGGTCGGTGGTGATGGTATGACAGGTTACAGCATCTATGGTGTCGATATTATCTCTCTGCGTGGTTATGAGGATGGAGATCTCGACCCTGTAGGCACTCGTTACTCTGTGGGTTACAATAAATATACCCTTGAGTTGCGCTACCCTATCATCCTTAAGCCATCATCGCAAATCTATGTCCTTGGATTCCTTGAGGGCGGTAACGGATTCTCGTCTTGGAAGGACTTCTCGCCGTTCAAAATCAAGCGTTCTGCCGGTGTAGGTGTGCGTCTATATCTGCCTATCGTAGGTATGCTCGGCATTGACTGGGGTTACGGTTTCGACCCTGCAGCGGGTCAAACTTCAAAGAGTGGTAGTCAGTTCCACTTCGTTATCGGTCAGAATTTCTAATGGCAATATTTTTGAGGGTTTAAGAGTTTTATAATAAAAAAACAACAAGTTATGAGACGATTTATTTTTGCATTATCAGCTTTTATCCTCTGTGCAGGCGTAGTATCTGCACAAAAGTATATTGTAGTAGATAGCGAGCAGATTTTCCGCTCCGTAGAGGCCTACAATACCGCTCTTACAACCCTTGACAATTTGGCAAATCAATATCAGGCCAAAGTTGATGCTGCCTATGCCGAGGTGGAGACAATGTATAATCAGTATATTGCCCAAAAAGATAATCTGACAGCAGCACAGCGTAATGCCAAGGAGCAGGAGATTCTTGCAAAAGAGCGTGCAGCAGCAGAGTTTCAGCAGAGCGTATTTGGCAATGACGGCGTGATGATGAAAAAGCGTGTAGAGCTTATTCAGCCGGTGCAAAACAGAGTCTTCTCTGCCATTGAGAAGTATGCAGAGCAGGGCGGATATGATTTGGTACTCGATACAGCATCAAATGCCTCCATGTTGTACCACTCAAAGTCTGTAAACCATACACAGAAAATTATTGAATTACTTAAACAATAAACTTTTTATCATGAAAAAAATCCTTAAACTAACCCTTGTACTGGCGATTGTCTTCTCGTCAACAACGGTTTTCGCACAAAAGCTTGCCCGTGTTAACACACAGGAGATTTTCTCTCAGATGCCAGAGACTGCACAGATGCAGATAGACCTTGAGGCATTTAGCAAGGAACTTCAGGAGCAGCTTGAGGCTATCCAGGTTGAGTTTAACAACCGTTACGCTGAGTTCGAGAAGAATCAGGCTACTATGAACCCAACAGTAAAGCAGATGAAGCAGTCTGAGCTTAACGGTCTTCAGGAGCGTTATGCACAGTTCCAGCAGATTGCACAGCAGGACTTCGCAAAGAAGCAGCAGGAGCTTGCAGCACCTATTCAGGAGAAACTCGACGCTGCAATCTCTAAGGTGGCAAAGGCTGCCGGCTATACAGCAGTTTTCGACTCTATGGCATTTGTATATTACGATGCAGCACAGGTGGTTGACATCAATGCCGCTGTAAAGAAGGAGCTCGGTATCACAGAGACCCCTGCTCAGAAATAAATTTGAAGCTCAATAAAAAGGCTCTTTTGTCGTTACGCTCGAAAAGCTAAAAA
>JAFWBN010000153.1 GCA_017507075.1 Alistipes sp.
AATCAAGAAATTATACATATCTTTGCACCGCTTTAACGCAATCTCGGTAAGGGGGATGCGGATGAAGTATTTTGAAATTAAACTTTTATTAAACTTCTAAACATTTTTCATCATGGCTTATTTAACAGCAGAGAAAAAAGAGGAGATTTTCGGTCAGTACGGCAAGTCTAACAAGGACACAGGTTCACCTGAGAGCCAGATTGCTTTGTTTTCATACCGTATCAGCCACCTTACAGAGCATCTTAAGAGCAACCGTCACGACTTCGGCACACAGCGAGCATTGCTTCGTCTGGTAGGTAAGCGTCGTCAGTTGTTGGAGTACCTTAAGGAGGTTGATATCGAGCGTTACCGAGCTATCGTTAAGACCCTCAACCTTCGTAAGTAATACGATGCGGGAGATGGAGGCAACATTTGTTGCCTTCATTTTCTTTGTTTTGAAATTTTATTTTTGGACGAATATATTAGACGAATTATGGAAAACAAGTTGTACAACGCTGTACAGAAGTTCATCCCTTTAGAGGGTGGACGAGAGATTATGATCGAGACCGGCAAGCTGGCAAAGCAGGCTGACGGTTCGGTTGTTGTTAAGCAGGGCGACACTATGTTGCTCGCCACTGTAGTTGCTGCAAAGGATGCAAAAGAGGGAACAGACTTTATGCCTTTGCAGGTTGAGTATAAGGAGAAATTTGCTGCCGCAGGTCGTATCCCTGGTGGTTTTATGAAGCGTGAGGGTAAGGCCTCAGACAACGAGATTCTCGTTGCTCGTCTTATTGACCGTGCGCTCCGCCCACTCTTTCCGGCAGACTATCATGCTGAGGTTTTCGTTACTGTAAACCTTATCTCGGCAGATAAAAATATTCAGGCTGATGCCCTTGCAGGTCTTGCTGCATCTGCAGCTCTCGCTGTATCGGACATCCCATTTGGCGGACCAATTTCAGAGGTGCGTGTTGCTCGTATCAATGGCGAGTATTGCATCAACCCAACCTTCTCACAGATGGCAGAGTGCGACCTTGACATTATGGTTGCAGGTACTATCGACAATATCTTGATGGTTGAGGGTGAGATGAAAGAGGTTTCTGAGGAGGTTATGCTCGGTGCTATCAAGTATGCTCATGAGGCTATCAAACCTCAGTGTGCTGCTCAGATTGAGCTGATGAAGGAGCTTGGCAAGGATGTTAAGCGCGAGTATTGCCACGAGACCAACGACGAGGAGCTTCGCCAGACAATTATCACAGAGCTTTATGACAAGGCTTATGCAATTGCTACAAGCGGTACAATGAAGCATGAGCGTAGCGAGGCTTTCGAGGCTTTGGAGGCTGAGTTTGCATCTCGTTACACCGAGGAGGAACTTGAGGAGAAGGCTCCACTTATCCACAAATATTTCCACGACGATGTTCAGAAGAAGGCTATGCGTAACATGATTCTGGACGAGGGCAAGCGTCTTGATGGTCGTAGAACTGACGAGATTCGCCCTATCTGGTGTGAGACAAACTACCTGCCTTGCGCACACGGTTCAGCAATCTTTACTCGTGGTGAGACACAGTCTCTCTCTACTGTAACTTTAGGCACAAAACTCGACGAGAAGATGTATGACGAGGTTTTGATTCAGGGTTCTGAGCAGTTCTCTCTCCACTACAACTTCCCTCCGTTCTCTACTGGAGAGGCTCGTCCTTCACGCGGTGTTAGCCGTCGCGAGATTGGCCACGGACACCTTGCATTGCGTGCTCTTAAGCCTATGGTACCACTTGGTGAGGAGAACCCTTACACTGTGCGTGTAGTATCTGATATTCTTGAGTCAAACGGCTCTTCTTCAATGGCTACCGTATGTGCTGGATGTATGGCTTTGATGGATGCAGGTGTAAAACTTAAGAAGCCTGTTTCAGGTATTGCTATGGGTCTTATCTCAGACAGCGCAACAGGTCGTTGGGCTGTGCTTTCAGATATTCTTGGTGATGAGGACCACCTCGGAGATATGGATTTCAAAGTTACAGGTACAAGAGACGGTATCACTGCTACACAGATGGATATCAAGGTTGACGGTCTGTCTTATGAGGTACTTGCTACAGCTCTTGAGCAGGCTCGTCAGGGCAGATTACACATCCTCGACAAGATTTGCGAGACTATCGCTGAGCCTCGTGAGGATTACAAGCCATTTGTTCCACGCATTGAGCAGATTTTTATCGACAAAGACTTTATCGGTGCTGTTATCGGCCCTGGTGGCAAGGTTATTCAGGAGATTCAAAAGACCACAGGTACAACTATCACCATTACCGAGACTGAAAACTACGGTGTTGTTGATGTATTTGGTCCAGATAAGGCTGCTATTGATGCTGCAATGTCTCGCATCAAGGGTATTGTTGCCGTACCAGAGGTTGGCGAGCAGTATAACGGAGTTATCAAATCTATCGTTGCTTTCGGAGCCTTTGTAGAGATTCTTCCGGGCAAAGAGGCTCTGCTTCATATCTCAGAGATTGATTACAAGCGTTTTGAGACTATGGAGGAGACCGGTCTTAAGGAGGGCGATACAATAGATGTTAAACTTATCGGTTTGGACTCTAAGACAGGTAAACTTAAGCTCTCTCACAAGGCACTTCTTCCAAAGCCTGAGGGTTGGGTTGAGCCAGAGCGTAAGCCTCGTGCAGAGCATCCAGAGCGCAAGGGCAACGGCGAGCGTCGTGAGCGTCGTCCTCGTAAGGAGTAGTAAACAACTTATACTTAATTTGAAAAGTGTGGTAGCAATGCCACACTTTTTTTGTCATATTTGCCTTATAAATCAAAAAATAATCTTAACTTTGTGAAGAGAAATTGTAATATGGCATAATATGAGAAAATTTGTAACTTTATTCGGACTTTTTGCAGTTGTTTGTACACTTATCGGCTGTGATTCTTATAAAAAGATGGCTGACCAGCCAAAGGCTATACAGATAAGTTGTACTCCTGAGATTTTGGTTCTCAACGATGGCAAAATCGCAGCAGACATCTCTGCTGTTATCCCTGCCGGTTACTTCAAGGATGATGTAGCTCTGAAAATTACTCCTATCCTCTTCTTCGAGGGTGGCGCAATTACCGGCGAGCCATTTATCCTGCAAGGAAAGAAGATGACACTAAATGGTATGGTTGTGCCAAGCGATGAGGCTATGGCTGTTCACAGGAGCGTAGAGTTTGACTACCAGCCTGCTATGGATATTTGCGAACTCAAGTTACTCGTCGAGGCTATGAGCAAAAGCGGAAAACTCAAAGATTTTACAACCATCAACGCTAACAACGGAGCTGTACTCTCAGCTACACAGCTTGCCATACTCGGCAGAGACGACAATATGTCATACTCTCTTAAATATGAGTGTAGCCGTAGTCTTGCTGCAGGTCTAAACACTCTGCAAAAGGATTTTGACTTTGCTGAGGTTATGCAGCCTGAGGCGAACAACTACAAAACCGTTACTTCAAATGTGGTTAAGGCAGACCTTATTTATGGTATCAACTCTGCCGTTCTCTCAGAGAGTGCTGTAAAGACCGATGCCGTTGCTGCCCTCAAGCAGAGCGTTGACGAGAATATCGGCAATGACCGCGCACAGCAGAGCGTATATGTAAATGGTTATGCCTCTCCAGATGGCCCTGAGAAGTTGAACAACAAACTCTCAGGTGAGCGTTCTCAGAGCGGACTTAGAGCTGTTCAGAATTTGCTCCGTGATAGCGGTCTGAATATAGACGCTGCTGCATACGGAGAGGATTGGGAAGGTTTCAAAGAGGCTGTTGCCGCATCAAATATCGAGGATAAAGACCTTATCCTTCAGGTACTGAGCATGTACACCTCTTCTGCCGAGCGTGAGCAGGAGATTAAAAACATCGCATCTGTGTTTGGCGACCTTAAGACCGAGGTACTCCCTCAGTTGCGTAGAGCGCAAGTCATCACAACAACCGACATCACAGGTAGAACAGACGCTGAGATTGTAACTGCTGTAAAAAATGGCAAAGCAAAAGAGCTGACCCTTGAGGAGTTGCTCTATATCGCTGAGTCAAATCCTGAGATTGCAGAGCCTGCACTCAGAGCAGCTGCCGAAAAGTATGGCGATGCTCGCGCATACAATAATTTAGCCGTAATTCTTGCTAAATCAGGAGATTATGACGGAGCACTCAAGGCTCTTGATAAAGCAGCTAAGGCCGGTAGCAAGTCCGAGGAGCTTAATAACAACTACGCACTTGTTTATCTTGCCAAGGGAGACACCGAGAAGGCTGCCGAGTATGCTCAGGTTGCATCTTCAGAGGTACAGGCACTTACTGCCGCTGCAATGGGTAAGTACACTGCTGCAACCAAAGAGTTGGACGGATATAATGCCGCTGTTGCTCATGTACAGGATGGAAACTTTGCCGCTGCAAAGAAGGCTCTTGAGGGCGATGACTCAGCAAAGGCTGACTATCTGCGTGCAGTGATTGCCGCTAAGGAGGGAAATATCTCAGATGCTAAAACATATCTTACAAGCGCAATTGCCAAGGACCCATCTTTGGCAGCAAAAGCGGCTAAGGATATAAACCTCTCTACTCTAAGATAACTCTTCGGTAGAATATAGACAACATATCCACCTAAGTATCAAGAGCGGGTCCAACACTTCTGGACCCGCTCACTTGTAAAAAACCTCAAACTCTCTTATCCGTTCTAAAAATACTCTATTTGGTCGCAAGTTGGTTTTATGGAGTTTTCGGGGTTGGATTATGGGTAAATCATTTATACTTTTGTCATCAATTAAAATTTGTGCAATGACAGAGTGTAATCAAAGATTGGTAAA
>JAFWBN010000154.1 GCA_017507075.1 Alistipes sp.
GAAAGACCGTGCAGGTTATCCCTCATATTACAGACGAAATAAAGCGTCGCATCCAGCTCAACGGACAGACAAAACAGTTTGATATAATTATCACCGAGATTGGTGGCACTGTGGGTGATATTGAGTCGTTGCCATTTATCGAGTCTGTTCGCCAGCTAAGAAACTCTTTGGGTTATCAGAACACAGCTCTTGTACACCTTGCATGGGTACCATATCTTGCCGCTTCAGGCGAAGTTAAGACAAAGCCTACACAGCACTCTGTAAAGGCTCTGCTTGAGAACGGATTGCAGCCTGATGTACTTGTTCTGCGTGCCGAAAATCCTCTTGAGACATCTATCAAGCGTAAAATTGCACTCTTCTGCAATGTTATGCCGGAGGCTGTTATCGAATCTGTCGATATGCCTACAATTTATGAGGTTCCACTCAGACTGTATGAGCAGAAGATGGACCTTGTTGTAATGCAGCGTTTGGGTCTGCCTACAGAGGATAGTGAGTCTGACCTTACCGCTTGGAGAGCCTTTGTCGATAAGGTTAAGAATCCGACAAAGAGTGTAGATGTTGCCTTAGTAGGTAAATACACAGAACTTCCAGACGCATATAAGTCTATCAATGAATCCTTTATCCATGCCGGCGCAATGAACGACTGCAAGGTAAAGGTAAAGTATATCAACGCCGAGAAGGTCAATGCTGAGAGTGCAGCGGAACTATTTAAGGGCATGTCGGGCATCTTTGTCGCTCCAGGTTCCGGCAGCAGAGGTGTTGATGGCAAGATTGCAGCTGTGAAATATGCACGAGAGGCCGGTATTCCGTTCTTCGGCGTAGGTCTTGGTATGCACTGCGCAATAGTTGAGTTTGCAAGAGATGTTCTCGGCATTGCTGATGCAGCATCTGCAGAGCTTGACAAGACAACAAAGCACCCTGTGATAGACCTTATGGAGGAGCAGAAGGGCGTTACCGAAAAAGGCGACACAATGCGTTTAGGAGGTTATGTCTGTACCCTTAATCCTGAGTCAAAAGCTGCAAAAGCATACGGCATAACCTCTGTAATTGAGCGTCATAGCCACCGTTACGAGTTTAATACAGAGTATCGTGAGGCTTTTGAGGCTGCAGGATTGCAGTGTGTAGGAATAAATCCTGAGACAGGTCTTGTAGAGGTTATGGAGCTTGACAACCATCCTTGGTTTATAGCTACACAGTATCATCCTGAGTACAAGAGTACAGTAGAGCATCCTGCTCCACTCTTTGTATCGTTTGTAAGCGCGGCTCTTAAATTTTCTGAAAACAACAAATAACAATAATGGAAAACAACAACACAAACAAACAATCAATAATCGGTTTTATTCTTATAGGAGTAATCTTCTTCGCCTACATGCTGTACAACAGCTACCAGATGGAGAAGTACAATGAGCAGTTGGCACTTGAGCAAGCTACAGAGCAGGTAGCAACCCAGATGTCTGAGCAGGTTGAGATTCAAAAGACAGATACAGCTGAGGTGCAACCAAAGGCTGAAGTTATACCAGACCCTTTTATCCTTGACGCAGCAGAGGAGAGTCAGATTACAGTCGAGAACGACTTTTTATCCCTTACCCTCTCTACTGTAGGTGGTCAAATTATTGACGCAACACTGAAGGAGCATACAAAATATGCACCTAAAGAGGAGCGTCATGAGCTTGTTAAGCTCTTCGACCCTCTGAGTGCTAAGTTTGATATGACTTTCTACATCAAGGAGAATCTCAAAAACATCCGAGTAGCCACTGCCGAGCATAATTTCGACCTTCTTCCTGTTGTAAAAGAGCAGGCAAAGCAGGTTATTACAATGCGTCTGCCATTTAAGGATGGAGCCTCACTCGATTTTGTATATACACTCTACAACAACAAGGATGAGGTTACAGATTATATGGTTGAGTTTGATGTTGTTCTGAACAATCTTGCACCTATTATGGCTAATCAGACATCAATAGGTGTAAATTGGGCAAATCGCAGCTATCAAAACGAGCGTAGTTATAAAAATGAGAATATGTACACCTCTCTCTACTACCGCTATCCTGGAGAGGTAGGCATTGAAGATTTAGGTGTATCTGAGGGCAATAAATCTAAGAGTGTATCCTCTTCTGTTGATTGGGTGGCTTTCAAACAGCAATATTTTACTTGCGCCATTATCCCTCAGAGTACAGAGTTTACATACGCCGACATGTCGTATCAGACTATGCCGGAGAAGTCCGGCTTTATTAAGGAGTATGCCATGGCTGCCGCTCTGCCATACACTCCTCAAACACTAAACTACAAGTTTGACTTCTATTTTGGCCCTAACAAATTCCCAATCCTTAAGAAACTAACAGACAAGGATGGAAACACCCTCTCCCTTGAGAGAGTTATCCCACTTGGTTGGATATTCTCAACCTATGTAAGCCGTTGGGTGGTAATTCCACTCTTTACCTTCCTTAGTAAGTATATTGAGAGCTTTGGTCTGATTATTCTTATTCTGACTATCCTTGTAAAGCTGATTATCTCTCCGCTTACATACAAGAGCTACCTTTCAACAGCAAAGATGCGCGCCGTACGCCCTGAACTTGAGGCTATCAACGCAAAATATCCTCGTCAGGAGGACGCTGTAAAGAAGCAGCAGGCGACTATGGAGCTATACAACAAGGCGGGAATCAGCCCTATGAGCGGCTGTCTGCCAATGCTTATTCAGATGCCTATTCTGATTGCTATGTTCCGATTCTTCCCTGCATCTATCGAGTTGCGTGGAAAATCGTTCCTCTGGAGCGACGACCTATCCTCTTACGATAGCGTACTTGACCTACCGTTCAATATTCCGTTCTATGGCGACCATGTCTCGCTCTTCTGTCTGCTGATGGCAGTTGTGCTGTTTGCTTACTCATATATGAACTATAAGCAGACCGCAACCTCACAGCCTCAAATGCCGGGCATGAAGTTTATGACCGTCTATATGATGCCTACCATGATGCTCTTCTGGTTCAACGACTACTCAAGCGGTCTTTGTTACTACTATCTGCTCTCAAATATTATCACAATGTTGATGATGTTCGGTATCAGAGCTCTTGTTGACGACGATAAGGTTAGGGCATCTATAACTACAAAGATGACCAACACCAAAGGTAAGAAATCTCGTTTCCAGCAGCGTTATGAGGAGCTTATGCGTCAGCAGGAGGAACTTCAAAAGCAGCAGAGCAAACGCCGTTAAAACAGTTCAAAAATGGCATTTGTAGCATCAATATCTAACGAAGAGGTCTCTGTATTGCCCGCAGCGCAATTTGAGGGAGAGATTATTGTTGTCGATACACAACAATCTCTCGATAGCGCGTGCGAGTATCTAAAACAACAGACTCTCCTCGGCTTTGATACCGAGACCAGACCTTCGTTTACCTCTGGTGTTACCAATAAGGTCTCGCTGCTACAACTATTTGGTGGAGAGAGGTGCTACCTTATTCGCCTAAACCGCGTGCAAATGTCTAAACAACTTACCGATATACTCGCTGCACCTAATATTAAGAAAATAGGTGCAGCAGTACAAAACGATATCGCAGGTCTGTCAAAACTAAGACACTTTACAGCAAAAGGATTCGTCGATTTACAACAAATTGTCGGAAAGTACGGAATCGAGGATAAAAGCCTTAGAAAAATGTCCGGTATAGTCCTCGGCAAAAAGGTCTCCAAAGCTCAACGCCTGAGTAATTGGGAGGCCAAAGTCCTTACC
>JAFWBN010000155.1 GCA_017507075.1 Alistipes sp.
GTCAGAGCGCGGCAGGTACGACGCTCGGCAAAAATACCCGCGATGGGCTGTACTTGTGGTACTGCTCATTGCGGGTACTTTTTGTTAGCGGAAGTAGATGCCGTGCTATCACGACAAATAATTTGTTATCTGCTGGTATAAGGCTTAATAACTCCCCTCTGCGAATTTCTGATAAACTCAATAAGATAGTCTCTCTCTGCGCTTTGTGGCACTTGAGCCTCTGCCTCATTGCAAGCGTTCATATAGTTCATATCGCTCTGGAAGAGGATACGGCAAGTTTTTGTAAGGTTATCAAGTTGCTCCTCTGTAAATCCTCTACGCTGAAGGCCTATACGATTGAGTCCTGCATAGCTTGAGGTATCGCTGCGCACAGTGATATATGGAGGAACATCTTTTGTAAGTAGAGTTCCGCCCTGCAACATTACATGATCGCCGATTTTCACCCACTGATGGATAGCGCAGTGGCCACCGATAACAACCCAGTCGCCAACCTCTACCTCGCCGGCAAATGAGCAACGGTTTGCAACAACGCAGTGGCTACCAATAACATCGTCGTGGGCTACATGGACATAGGCCATAAGCAGGTTACCGTTACCGATAACAGTTTTACCGCGAGAGGCTGTACCTCTGCTGATTGTTACGCACTCGCGAATATCATTATCGTCGCCAATCTCGGCAGTAGTTTTCTCGCCACGGAACTTCAAATCCTGTGGAAGACATGAAATAGATGCTGCAGTATGAATTTTACAACGCTTTCCGATGCGTGCGCCATCATGGATTACTGCGCCTGGTCCTATCCAACAACCGTCGCCAATAACAACATCGCCTGCAATATAAGCAAAAGGCTCGACTGTTACATTTTCTCCTATCTGTGCATCGGGATGCACATAAGCAAGTGGACTAATCATATTTTTAATATTTAGTAGTGTAGTGTTTATTTATTTATTTTTCACAACTTGAGCCATAAGTTCAGCCTCGCAGACAAGTGTTCCTGCAACAAAGGCTTTACAAATCATTGATGCAATACCCCTTCTTACAGGAGAAGCAAGTTCACACTCTATTTGCAGAGTATCGCCAGGGGTAACCTTATGTTTGAAACGAACATTATCTATTCTAAGGAAGTATGTCGAGTAGTTACTCTTATCCTCCATGCCGCTCAACACAAGCAGTCCGCCACATTGAGCCATAGCCTCAACAATCAGCACACCAGGCATTACAGGCTCCTGAGGGAAGTGTCCCTGGAAGAAAGGCTCATTGGCTGTAATATTCTTTATACCTCCGATAGATGTGCCGTCGATATAGAACACCTTATCTACAAGCAAGAAAGGATAGCGGTGAGGCAAAAGAGAACGAATCTCATTGACATCATATACCGGAGCTGTTCTTGGGTTGTACTTGAAACGCGGTTTTACACCTTCACGGCGAATAGTTGCCCTAATTTGCTTCATGAACTCGGTATTGGCAAAATGTCCTGGACGAGTAGCCCATACACGACCTTTGATTCTTATTCCAAGTAGTGCAAAATCACCCAAAATATCGAGCAGTTTATGGCGTGCAAGCTCATTATTAGCTCTAAGTTCCAGATTATTCAGATAGCCACCCGTAACCCTAATGTCATCCTTATTAAAGATATTCTTGAGGTGTGCAAGTTGCTCATCAGATACAGGATTTTCGACAACTACGATAGCGTTATCCAAGTCGCCACCCTTGATAAGGTTTGCTTTAAGCAGAGGTTCAAGTTCATGTAAAAAGACAAATGTACGACATGGTGCAATCTTTGATGCATAGTTATCACCTGGGATGAATACCGCATACTGATTACCTACAACCTTAGAGTTGTAATCGACATGCACAGAGACAGAGAACTCCTCATCCGGATATAGGACTATAGCCACACCCTTCTCAGGAATAGTATAGACCTGCTTTTCGCGCACTTCATAGAACTTACGCTCTGCATCCTGTTCTACAAGACCTACGCGGGCAATACCCTCGGCATAAGCCTTTGCTGAACCATCCATGATTGGAGTCTCTATTCCGTCAATATCAATAAGTGCATTATCAACACCCATGGTCCAGAGGGCTGACATGATATGCTCTATAGTGCTTATTCTTACGCCATTTATCTCTATTGTTGTTCCGCGAGATGTATCTGTTACATACTCACAAAGAGCCGGGATAGATGGTGTTCCTTCAAGATCTACACGGCGAAATACAATGCCGTGATCTGCAGGAGCAGGATTTACTGTCATAGTAACCTGTACGCCCGTATGCAAGCCCTTACCTGAAAATACAAGTTGTGAAGCAAGGGTCTGCTGCTTGGTTGATGGAGAATTTGTCATTTCTTCAAAAGATTCAGAAACTGTTTTATCCTTTATTAAAAAATATTTGGGTACAAATATAGTAATTTTTTGGAAATTACACTACATTTGCGGTGATAAAACCGAATTTATCCATGGACGGCACAAAACAGGAGATGAAAAGAGATAAAGATGCTGTTACCCCTCAGAGTGGCAGCAAACCCTCTCGTACTCCTCGACCTCCTCGTCGCAAACCTCTCAGATTACCATTTGACAACCGTAGCGAAGATATTGGCGGTTGGGCATTTGACCACAGAGTAGGTTTATGCGTGATGATTATAGGTTATCTACTTATCGGCATAGCCTTTTTCTCCTCTAAAATTGTTATCGGGCGTAAGGCCTCAACACAGGGTATGTATATTGATTTACAGACTGTTGAGGCACTGAAGAGTGAGGCTGAGCGTTTAGCCGAAGAGGTGCGCAGAGCAAATGAACAGATTGACTGGAGCAAAATCAAAAATACATCCTCAAATGAGAATGCTCTCAACGAGAATTTGGCAGATAGCAAAGGGACAAATACCGCAGCCCTAAACTCTGACGCCAAAGCAGTTGAAGAGCGCATGAGAGCCAATAGAGAGGCCTACGAGCAGGGGTTAAGAGATGCCGCGGATGCAGGAAAACGCAATGAGAAAGACTCTAAGGATGATAAAAAACAGACCGATAAAAAGGTTAAAGGTATGGTTACGGTCTCTTTCTCGTTCACAAATCCTGTACGCTACTCACGCCATCTGATAAAACCCGCATATCGTTGCGAAGGTGGAGGAGAAGTGGTAGTAAAGGTCGGCATAGACAGAACGGGTAAGGTCATCTATGCCTATGTAGAGGAGGGTGGCGATGAGTGCATGCGCCAGACGGCAGTCTCTGCAGCAAAGGGGTCAAGATTTGACCATAACGACAACGCTCCTGCAAAGCAGGAGGGAGAGATAAGGTATATTTTTATTCCTCAATAGTATTGACTAAATTTTTGTAAAACATGAGTACAGGAAACAGACTTAAAGATGTGGTGATTCGCTTTTCGGGCGACTCTGGCGACGGTATGCAGCTTACCGGAACGCTATTCTCCGAGACTTCAGCTCTTGCTGGAAATGCAATATCAACCTTTCCTGACTATCCTGCCGAAATCAGAGCCCCACAAGGCACTGTGGCTGGTGTTTCAGGATTTCAGGTACACTTTGGTTCTACAGCTGTAACAAATCCGGGCGACAAGTGCGATGTGCTTGTGGCGATGAACCCTGCTGCGCTGAAAGCAAATGCCCGCTTTTTGAAGGAGGACGCAACCGTGATTATTGATGCAGACTCCATTACTGCGGACAACCTTAAAAAGGCCGCCTTCGAGACGGAAGACCCTATTTCAGAGCTCAATTTGAGTGGCAGAAATATCATCCTTGCCAGAATATCTACCATGACTCGTGAGGCGTTATCTTCAAGTCCTTTAGACAACAAGTCTAAGATAAAGTGCAAGAATATGTTTGCTTTAGGTATCTGTCTATATATCACAGAGCGTCCTACAGAGCATGCTCACGACTATATTGAAGCAAAATTCGGCAAGAAGAATCCTGATGTGGCTCAGGCAAACAATATCGTAATTGAGGCTGGCTACAACTACGCTGCCAATAACCATCTGATTCACAACGCCTATGCTGTTGAGCCTACAGGTCTAAAAAAGGGCAAATATCGCACAATAAATGGAAATGTAGCAACCGCCTGGGGCTTTATTGCTGCGTCTGAGAAGAGTTCACGACCTCTCTTCTGTGGTTCGTACCCAATCACTCCTGCAACCGTTATTCTTGAGGAGCTTGCAAAGCATAAATCTCTCGGCGTAAAGACCGTACAAGCAGAAGACGAGATTGCAGGTATCTGTACAGCTATAGGTGCTGCTTATGCGGGTAATCTTGCCGTTACAACCACCTCAGGCCCAGGTCTGTCTCTAAAGAGTGAGGCTTTAGGTCTTGCTGTTATGGCAGAGCTACCCCTTGTTGTTGTGGATGTACAACGCGGAGGCCCTTCAACAGGTCTGCCAACAAAGACAGAGCAGAGCGACCTTATGCAGGCTCTATATGGCAGAAATGGCGAGTGTCCCGTTCCTGTAATCGCTGCATCAACACCAAGCGACTGCTTTAAGTACGCTTTTGAGGCGGCAAGAGTAGCTATGGAACACATGACCCCTGTAATCCTACTCACAGATGGATTTATCGCCAACTCTTCAGAGGCGTGGATGATTCCGAATATGGCAGATATGCCTACCATAAACCCTCCTATCGCCAAAGAGGCAGATGGCGATTTTATGCCATATCTCAGAGACGAGCGTCATGTTCGCAGCTGGGCATTTCCTGGCACAGCAGGCTTAGAGCATAGAATTGGAGGTTTAGAGAAACACAGCCAGACAGGAAATATATCTTACGACCCTGCAAATCACGCTGTTATGGTTGCTCAGAGGGCAGCAAAAGTAGCTTGCGTTGCCGACGATATTCCACTTCAAGAGATTGATGGCGACAAGTCGGGAGAGCTGCTTGTTGTAGGATGGGGAGGCACTCGCGGACACCTCGCTTCTACTGTATCACAGTTGCGCGAAGAGGGATACTCTGTAAGCCACTGCCATTTGAACTATATCAACCCTCTGCCAAAGAATTTAGAGACAATATTTGGTAGTTTTAAGAAAATTGTCGTATGCGAACTCAATGAGGGACAAGCTGCCTCATATCTTCAGGGAATCTTCCCTCAGTTTAAGTTTAATCGCTGCAACAAGGTTGAAGGTCAACCATTTACAGTTGCTGAACTGTTAAATTCGCTTAAAAACTATCTAAAATAACAAGACAATATTATGGCTGATTATAAATATACACCCGAAAGTTTTAAGTCCGACCAGCAGGTTAAATGGTGTGCCGGTTGTGGCGACCATGCTGTGCTAAATTCGGTACAACGAGCATTGCCTGAGGTTGCAGATGCCCTTGACAAGCCACACGAAAAGTTTGTATTTGTCTCCGGTATCGGTTGCTCCTCACGATTTATATACTATATGCGCACCTTTGGCTTTCATACCATACACGGTAGAGCTGCAGCCGTAGCTACAGGTATCAAGGTAGCAAACCCAGACCTCTCTGTATGGGTTTGCACAGGCGATGGCGACAGCCTTGCTATTGGCGGAAACCACTTTATCCATGCTCTGAGAAGAAACATAGACCTAAATATTATTCTGTTCAACAACGAGATTTACGGTCTTACAAAGGGTCAATACTCCCCTACCACAAAACTCGGAACAGTTACTAAGACCTCTCCATACGGCACTGTAGAGCATCCGTTTAACCCTGGAGAGCTTGCTATTGGCGCAAAAGGTACATTTTTTGCCCGCACTGTGGATGCAGAGGTTATGCTAACTAAAGAGCTGCTGAAAGAGGCTGCTCTGCATAAAGGAACATCTGTTGTCGAGGCTCTTGTAAATTGTATGATTTTCAACAACAAAACCCACGCCTCTTTTGCCGCCGATAAGGCTACTCGCGCAAAGAATACAATCACCCTGCGCCATGGTGAGAAGATGCTCTTCGGCGAGAATAACGAGAAGGGACTTGTTTTAGAGGGTCTGAAACTTAAAGTAGTTACAATCGGCGAGGATGGATATACAATTGACGATATCCTAACTCACGACGCGCATTGCCAAGACACTACATTGCATGGTATGCTTGCTGCGATGAAATTCCCTGAGTACCCCGTGGCTTTGGGCGTTATCCGCTCTGTTGACGAGCCATGCATCTATGACAACGAGGTTGAAAAGCAGGTCGAGGCTGTAAAAGCAACCGCAAAAATCCATACAATGGACGATTTGCTCAACTCTGGAGAAACTTGGGAAATAAAATAGAGTCTTTAGGGTCATTAGAGACTTTAGAGCCACTTAGGACAGCGCAACTGAAAATCCGGTATAGGCATCCGAGCCTTACGCCGGATTTCTGCTTTGCAGAAGGGAGATTAAGGTGGTCAGAGAGGTTAAGGATTTTAAGGAGCAGAACTTCGGCGTTGCACTCCCTAACCTCCTTAATCTCCTTAAAATCCCTAAAATCCTTACAAAATTTGCGCAACTCTGCGCGCTGACCTTAGTGTCTCTAAGGACTCTAGGGTCTCTAAGGTCCTTAGGGACGCGCGCCCAAGATTAAAGTACCCAATTTGTTGTCAGAGTGGTGCATTTACAAGGCTCGGCTAAAAAAACAACGAAGGGCTGTACTCTTCGTACTGCCCTTTGTTGAATTTTTAGTTAGCCGATGGAAATGTGCCACTATCACGACAAATTCAAGCAACTCTGTTGCCCCTCCTTGCATATACAACAAAAAAAGAGAACAAACCTCTTGATTTGTCCTCTTTAGTAGCGGGAGTGGGACTCGAATGTCGCGCAGTAGTTTTACTACTGTGCGTCATCATCGACGAGGTAGCGCAGTCAAGTTTTACTTGGTGCGCGAATAACCGAGGAGATAACCACCATCATAGAGCCACTAACGCCAAAGTTATGCAAGGAGGGGTTGCCAAAGGCAAGGGCGAAAGGTGGGAGGCAGAGAAAGCTCGCTTTCACAAAGACTCACACCTTGCGACCAAACAACTCTGTTGCCCCTCCTTGCACATACGACAAAAAAACGGACAAATCTTTCGACTTGTCCGTTTTAGTAGCGGGAGTGGGACTCGAACCACACGACCTTCGGGTTATGAGCCCGACGAGCTACCAACTGCTCCATCCCGCGATGTATCGTTACTGCTATAAAGCGATGTTTCACTGTTTGCGACTGCAAAGATAGTGCATTTTTTTATACAAACCAAACTTTTAGTAAAATTTATTTTAGCCGATTTAATAAATATACTAAAATATTCATAAATAATCACCGCTATATTTATTGTTATTCAACAAAAACCTTTATCGAATAACTATACAACACCGTTTTGCTTTAAGAAAAACAATAAAGACTCCTTTTCTTTTTAAGAAAAATTATGCTACTTTTGCCGGCGTTAAACACAAACATTTTTACAATAAAACCACTAAAAATTGGAGAGTTTACAGCGAAAACGCCCATAGTTCAAGGAGGCATGGGTGTAGGCATTTCGCTTGCGGGGTTGGCATCGGCAGTAGCCGAGCAGGGAGGTATTGGAGTAATTTCTTCTGCAGGGTTCGATGCCCGGCAGGACTTTGGTGTTGCGCTCCCAAATAGCTCTAAAATCCCTAAACGCCCTAATCTCCTTACTAAATTTGCGTAACTCCGCGCGCTGACATTAGGGTCTCTAAGGACTCTCGGGTCTCTAAGGTCCTTAGGGACGCGCGCCCAAATTAAAGCTCTCACTCCGCCAAATCAAAGCACCAAATTTGTCGTCAGAGTGGTGCATTTACAACGCTCGCCCTGAGAAACAACGAAGGGCTGTACTCTTCGTACTGCCCTTTGTTGGAGTGAAGGGTAGCGGCAGGAAATGTGCCGCTATGACGACAAATTACTGACCCACAACCTCTACAATATCAATCTGCCAATCAAAAAGGTCGGCTGCGCACTGTTGCTGCAACTGTGAGATATTAGAGACGGCTGTTGTATCGGCGAGAACAGCGTTGACAAAACTATCAATAGTCGGATAGGTTGTATTTACACGCTGTGCAAGACAACGATAGAAGGCTGTCTGTTGCACCCTATCAAGGCCCGACGGCAGGATATTCTGAGCAACCAAGTCTTTATAAGGGAAGAGGTGGCGCATATTGCGAACATCTGCATTTAGTTGTTCCACAATAGTAGTTACAACATAGACCTGAACGGTGTCATTTACCGCAGGCATCTCAATAAAGGTGGTATAGACGGGATAATCCTGCTCTATCGCCGCTGCAACATCATCGGCAAAGAGCATATACTCTGCCTCTGTAAGGTTGTTCAGATAGACCATCGCGCGATAATCTCGCAACATCTGCCTCAAATTCTGTCGCTGCTCACGACTCCACTGCTTCTGCTGGGAGCAAGAGATAAAACTGCATAAAGTAAGTGCCAAAACCGACACAGAGAGTAAAAATCTTTTCATTGCTTTATTGTTTTTTGTTTCCGCCACAATACAAACAATGTTTGTGCCAATTTTAAGATGATGTTTGAAATTTATTAAACAGCTTTTTAATGATACTTATAGCAGTTTTCAAGACAAAGAGATAGGCGTATGCAGGAACTATACTGTTCACAACATACGCCTATACCTGATTTTAGCTTAAACCTTAAAGTCGCACACAACTACTCACTAACAGCCGAAAAGTCGTACGGCTCAATTGCGTCAGCATACTCTTTCCAACCATCGGCAGCTTTGTAGGCATCAACTGACTCCGTAGGGACATAAATTTTACGACCTGTAGCGTTGTTTTTGAAAGCATACCAAGAATCATTGTAAAAATCTGCTGTAGGCGGTGTTGTGCGCTCACAGAATACGCTGGTCAAACCAGAGCAATCGTAGAAAGCATAATAACTAACCTTTGTTACGCTATTTGGAATAGTTATGCTTGTCAAACCTGAGCAACCATAGAAAGCATGATTACTAATCTCAGTTACACTATCAGGGATAGTAATACTTGTCAAACCAGAGCACTCATAGAAAGCCATCTCTCCAATCTTCGTTACGCTATTTGGGATAGTAATGCTTGTCAAACCAGCGCAAAATCCGAAAGCACCACTTCCAATAGTAGTTACATTATTCGGAATAGTTATACTTGTCAAACCGGAGCAATACTGGAAAGCCCAATCTCCAATCGAAGTTACACTATCAGGAATAGTAATACTTGTCAAACCATCGCAACCCTGGAAAGCATGATCTCCAATCTCTGTTACTCCATCAGGGATTGTATATTGAGTTAAACCAGCCGAAGCGAAAGAGTTTAATACTCCATCAATAATCAGACATCTGCCATCCTCTGACGCGAATTTCCCCTTAAATTCTGCAAGGTTACCGCAATCTAGGAAAGCACGATATCCAATTTCTGTTACACTATCAGGAATAGTAATGCTTGTCAAACTACGGCAATAAGAGAAAGCCCACTCTCCAATTGAAGTTACACTATCAGGAATAGTAATACTTGTCAAACCATCGCAAGAATAGAAAGCCCAATCTCCAATATCAGTTACGCTATCCGGTATAGTAATACTTGTCAAACTATCGCACCAAGAGAAAGCAGAATATCCAATCTCAGTTACGCCATCAGGTATATTATATGTTGTAATACCAAATGGAGCAAAAGATTTTAATATTCCATCAACAATCAGACATCTGCCATCTTCAGACGCAAACTTACCCTTAAATTCTGCAAGATTTTCGCAAACTCTGAAAGGATTATTTCCAATCTCAGTTACACTATTAGGAATAGTTACGCTTGTCAAACCGGAGCAATCAGAGAAAGCTCTTTTTCCAATTTCGGTTACACTATCAGGAATAGTTACGCTTGTCAAACCAGAGCAATCTTCGAAAGCAGAATCTCCAATCTTCGTTACCTCCCCGTCAAAGGTAATCACTCCTTTGCCGTTTTCGTAGGTATTTGAAATAATATTTGCACCGAAACCAGTTATATTTGTTCTTAATGGCTCGACGATATTTCCGTCGGTAGAGGTGTACCAAATCTCGTTTGATGCAGGCTCGGTGGGTTTGCCGTTGATTGTGAGGGTAGCCATTGGTTGGATGGTGTTGCGGGAGATTGTGAGCGGCGAGGTGGTTGATTTTTCAACTACAGTGCCGTCGGTGCAGGTAACTTTTACAGTGATACCCTTTCTAAAGGTCTGCGGTGGCAGAACAAGATAGAAATCGGTAACTGTCTCTGTATCAAGCGCAACGCCATCGCCGCAGTTAAGGGCCACGGTTGTAACATAGTCCTCGGCAGAGACAAGTGTTCCGCCCACCTCGTCATCGGCAGCATCGCCAAGGCCATCTTCGATAAGGGACATAGTGTAAGTAGAGTAGTTGACCGTAATTTTACCTGCCACCTGCTCGTCGTCGTTGCCTGAAA
>JAFWBN010000156.1 GCA_017507075.1 Alistipes sp.
GTAACGGCTACTGAGAGGGCAAAAACAAAAATAAAAATCCTTTTCATACTGCGAAGTTACTCTTTTTCACTTAATTCTCAAAATTTCAGATAAAAATCCTTTGTAAGTTCTCTATATTGCTCACTATAGTCGCCCTTTGGGGCTGTATATATTGTAATACTCTCATCCGACAATAATGAGCCGTTTCTGATAAATTGTGCCATAACTCTCTTAACCTCTCCTCCAGGATATGAATAGACACGACAGCGACGGCATAGAGAAAGTGGAGTAATCTGCTCAAAAATATCCATCTGCTCCGCTGGGAGGATTAGTGCAAAACTTCCTGTGCTACTCAAAAGCCTCAACACAGAGTCATTAAGGGCCTGAAAAGATAGCTCTACAGTGTGTCGTGCTGCGCTTTTTCGAGAGTTATCACAGAGTAATGAGTTTGTGAAATATGGCGGGTTGGAAATAATAAAATCAAATCTATCTTCTGTAAAATCCTGCACAGAGGTATGTTTTGACACAAGGCGTGAACTCCATGGAGAGTTTTTGAAGTTCAAATCTGCGCACGCTGCGGCACAAGAGTCTATATCTATACCCACAACTCTCTCTGCCTTAGAGCGTTGTGCCATCATAAGGGCTATAACGCCCGTGCCTGTACCAATATCCAAGATTGTATTTGCCCGACTACAATCCGCCCAAGCACCAATCAGGACGCCATCTGTTCCTAACTTCATAGGAACATTATTCTGCTCTACCTCAAACTGCTTGAAACGAAAGTTGCTCATCCTTTAACCGCTCCATCTATACCCGCGCCAAAGAGGGCAAAATCATACTTTACAGGGTCGTCAGCCGAGAGCTCTCTAAGTGTTGAGGTTATCTGTTCAACAGCCTTCCAATCGTTCTGTTTGCGAGTAAGCAGTCCCAAAGCCCTACCCACATTGCCACTATGCACATCAAGTGGCAGATAGAGTGCAGACATAGGGATTCGCCTCCATTCTCCAAAATCAACCCCTCTATTATCCCTACGCACAAACCAGCGAAGGTACATATTGAGTCTTTTACATGCCGCGCCTTTATCTATAGACGAAAAGTGTTTTTCGGAGTGTGTATTATGGTCAAAGGCAAAGAACTCCTGACGCACCTTAGAGAGCATTGCCGCAACAGAACCTAACTGTTCATAGCTACTCTGAAACAGCTCTCCTAAGCTGCCATATTTACGACAGATGCCCTGCAAGGCTCTGACAAAATCGACAAAATCCTCTCCATTAAAAGTTCTATGAACATAGCTACGCAGAGAGTCAAAATCGCTCTGCTCGGCATTAAGAGTAAAGTCATAAGGGGCATTATCCATATACTCCATCATACGATTTGCACTGCGGACAATGGCTCGTCTGTTACCCCATGCGATAGTTGCAGCAAGAAGTCCCGCAATTTCGCGGTCTAAAGTATTAGAAAATCTATGAGGGATACTTATCGGGTCCGGCTCTATAAACTCTACCCTATTATATCTGTCATGCAGACCCTCAAGCAGGTCAAATAGTTGCTCACGGCTTAAATCAGAGTATCTTTCCATCGCTCATGACTATTTTTCGAGTAGCACTCTCTGCCAAACTCATATCGTGTGTTACCATAACGATTGTCTGCCCAAATTTATCCCTTAAATCACTGAGCAGAGTAAT
Source organism: Alistipes sp. (assembly GCA_017507075.1). Lineage (GTDB taxonomy): Bacteria > Bacteroidota > Bacteroidia > Bacteroidales > Rikenellaceae > Alistipes. The sequence continues at coordinate 1,665 of JAFWBN010000156.1, forward strand.
TATCTGGTCTCTATTTTTTGTATCTAAATTTCCTGTAGGCTCATCGGCAAAGATAACAGATGGACGATTTACAAGCGCACGAGCAATGGCTACTCTCTGCTGTTCGCCACCCGATAACTCTGTAGGCTTATGCTGCGCTCTATCTCTTAAATTGATAACATCAAGCAGCTCTTTGGCCCTACCTTCAGCATCTTTTTTTGACACGCCTCCAATCAGTGCTGGCATCATAATATTCTCAAGGGCTGTAAACTCAGGCAACAGATGATGAAATTGAAAAACAAAGCCTATATGGCGATTTCTTAGAGCTGCAAGTTGCTTTTCGACAAGCTTTGAGGTATCAACACCCGCAATCTCCACCTTTCCGCTATCGGCATCCATCAGTGTTCCTAAAATCTGCAATAGCGTACTCTTTCCTGCGCCACTTGCACCCACAATGGCAACCATCTCGGCACGCGCCACCTCAAGGCTCACACCTCTAAGAGCCTCAACAGTAGAGAATTTTTTATATATGTTTGAAGCCTTTATCATATATTGAGACTATTTGAACTGCATCTTTTACATCATGTACCCTCAGAATTGTTGCACCACCCCTCAGAGCCTGAAGATTAAGGGCTGAGGTTACAGCTAATGACTCCTCTGGAGTAATTCCGAGAGGTTTATAAATCATACTTTTACGCGACAAACCGACAAGTACCGCATAGCCGCGAGAAGTAATTTTGTCAAGATTTGCAAGCAGACTATAGTTCTGCTCGACACTCTTTGCAAAACCAAATCCAGGGTCGAGGATTATATTTTCCCTCTTAACCCCCAATTTTTCCAAAGCCTCTGCACGACTAAAAAGGTATTCTGACACCTCTTCTACAATATCATCATACTCTGTAAGGCTCTGCATTGTTGTTGGTCGGCCTCGCATGTGCATAGCGATATATGGCAGACCGAGTTTAGCAACGGTATCAAACATGCAATCATCTGCCTCTCCTGCCGAAATATCATTGACAATCACAGCACCAAATTTATCAACCACTCTGCTCACAATTTCGGAGCGAAAAGTATCGACAGAGATTGCAATATCGGCAGATACTTTGCGTGCTATAGTTATACCCCTTTCGACCCTCTGCCACTCAACCTCCACAGGTACGCTCTCTGAGCCAGGGCGGGTAGAGCAACCTCCAATATCAAGAATTGTCGCCCCACTCTCTACAGCCAATGTTACGCGCCCCTCAATACCCGCAGCATCAACTCCTCGACTACCCGAATAGAAAGAGTCGTCGGTAACATTGATTATCGCCATTACTTGCGGAGTGTAAAAATCGGGGAAAATCATATTCTTTGGCATATCTTGCTATCAATATCTGCAACCTGACGCTCTAAATCATCAAGAGTTGTATTTCTGATAATATAGTCTGAAAGCTCTATTAACTTTGAGTCGGTTATCTGACAGCGCATCCTTGCAAGAATAGCCTCTGTATCCGCCCCATCACGCTTTGCCGCGCGCTCTAAGCAGAGATTTTCAGGTGCTATAACACCTATAACAGCATCTACAACACTATCGAGACCCGATTCAAAGAGTATTGCCGATTCGACAATAACATACTTTGAGGTTTGGTGTTCTGCCCACTCTACAAAGTGGCGGCATACTGCCGGATGGACAATAGAGTTGAGCGTCTCTCTTCTCTCTTTGCTTCCGAAGATTTGCGAGGCAAGATACTCTCTATTCAGAGTACCCTCTCTGTAACAACCATCTCCAAAGGCCTCAACAATAGCAGATTTCAGCTCCTCACAACTCTGCATAAGTGCTTTTGCATGGTCATCAGAGATATAGACGGCGATGCCTAACCTCTCAAAGGCGCGGCAAACTGTACTCTTGCCACTACCTATTTTACCACACAAACCGACCTTAAACATCACTTTGATTTGTTTGTTGCCTCTATATCTGGAATTACGCCTACAGAACGAATCTTGATATCACTCAATCGTACAGATATTGCATTTTGCAGAGAGGTAGGCTGTATATGCAATCGGATTTTATCATCCGGAGAGGAGCCGACCTGAGTAACCTCACGCATAACCGTATATTCCAACTCGTCAAGCGGGATATTGAGTCGAGAGGTAGAGATTACATATCCAAAGAGATTTGTTCCCTTACCCTCAACGACACACGGCACAGAGAAACGCTGCCCTGAAATTTTGAGCTTCACATCGAGTTCTGTAGTATAGTTATAATTTAGCTTGGCTATATACCACAAGGTAAATGACGCAATAAAAAGCACCACAAACATCGGTGAAATGTAGCTCTTTGCAATAGTAAGCAACTTCTTAATATAGTTCCAAAGTCGTCTCATAGTAATAATCTACCTATTTTGCAGTTCTAAGTCTAAAGACTATCTTTTGACAATACAACTCGCCCTCATGCAACATAATTGTTGGGAAATGCGGCTGATTGACAGCATCCGGATAACCCTGACACTCTATTGCAACGCCTGCATAGTCCACATATCTGCCACCTGACTTTGTCAAAGGGCAACCTCCGCTGAGCCAATTTCCTGTATAGACCATACAACCTGGTTGTGAAGAGAGAATCTCAACACTTCGACCCGATACGCTGTCAGATAGTGTGCCTACGCTACCAAGAATATTCTTCTGCCAACCATCGACAACAAAGAAGTGGTCATAGCCCTTAAAATCTTTAATATGATTAAACTCTGACTCAATATCCGCTCCTAAACGACGCGGAGAGGTAAAATCTTGAGGTGTTCCTACAACATCTATAACTTTTCCTGTAGGAATCTGAACACTATTCATCTCAAGAGCCTTAGAGCAGTTGAGTTGCAATGTATGGTTGAGTATTGTACCGCTATTTTCGCCTGCAAGATTCCAATATGTATGGTTTGTAAGGTTTACAGGTGTTGTTCCGTCCGACTTGGCATAGATTGTACACTCAAGGTTATTCTCGTCATCAAAATCATAGACAACCTGCACTGTAACCTCACTTGGATAGCCACAATCGCCATCTTCGGAGATAAGAGTAAAGATTACCATATTATACTCCACACAACTCTCCCAAAGGCGGTTTGAGAAGTTTTTACTTCCTCCGTGCAGATGATTTGGGCCATTATTCACCTCAAGGTGATACTCTTTACCCTCGACAACCATCTTACCTGCAGCTATACGATTTGCCACGCGACCTACTGTTTTTCCGGCACATGCTCCATCGCCAAAGTAGCTCATCGGCTCTTTATAACCCAGAACAACATCCTCAATTTTGCCATTTTTGTCGGCAAACTTTACAGATACTATGCCCGCACCGATATTACTCAGCTGTACCTCACTACCCAAAGCATTCTTGAGCGTATAGATAACAATAGCCTCCCCGTCAGGTGTTGCACCCCAGATATGTTGCAGAATATCCATTACGCGTCTATAGGTTTTACATTTGCAATAAGAGCATCAATACGCTTCAGACACTCCTCCTTACCCAAGAACGAGGTTACATCGTACATACCCGGGCCCTTGCCTGCTCCTACAAGCGCAAGGCGGAGCGAGTTCATAACCTGACCTACACCGTAGCCCTTCTCTGCAATCCAGCCATGAACAACTCTCTCTGTATTCTCAAGTGAAAAGTCGTCAATAGATGCTATAACCTCTCTTACCTCTGACAAGATGCGAGGATTATCGCCTTTCCAATACTTCTTTACCTGCTTCTCATCATACGATGTTGGCGCAACAAAGAAATAGGAGGTCAAATCCCACAAGTCGCTGACAAAAGTAGCTCTCTCTTTCATTATACCTGCCACCTTTCCTGCCACCTCATCACAGACCTCAATACCATGCTCTCGAAGGATAGGTTGATAGAGCGTAGCAAGTTCTTCGTCGCTCTTATGGTGCATATACTGAGCATTAAACCACTTTGCCTTATCAGGCTGGAAACGCGCTCCGGACTTTGACACTCTCTCAAGTGAAAAGGCCGCAATCAGTTCATCCATAGAGAAAATCTCCTGCTCTGTTCCGGGATTCCAACCAAGAAGTGCTAACATATTGATAAATGCCTCGGCAAAATATCCATCCTCACGATATCCATGTGCAGTATCACCCGCAGGAGATACCCAATAGAGAGGGAATACAGGAAATCCCATCTTATCGCCATCACGCTTTGATAGTTTTCCTCCACCTGTAGGCTTTAACAGCAGTGGCAGATGCGCAAACTCTGGCTGAGTATCTGTCCAACCAAAGGCACGGTAAAGCAGATAGTGCAGCGGCAAAGATGGCAACCACTCCTCGCCTCGGATAACATGCGAAATCTCCATCAAATGGTCATCCACGATATTTGCAAGGTGATATGTTGGCAGAGCATCAACACTCTTATAAAGCACTTTATCATCAAGGGTCGATGTGTTTACCTCAACATGACCACGAATAAGGTCGTTCATGGCAACAACCTCATTTTCAGGCATCTTAAATCTGATAACCCATATATCGCCACGAGCAATACGGCTCTCAACCTCCTCTGCACTAAGACTTAGCGAAGTTGGCAGAGTTGTGCGCACCTTGTAGTTGTATGCGAAGGTCTCACCGCGCTGCTCATACTCATTTCTCAGAGCCTCAAGCTCCTCAGATGTATCAAAGGCATAGTATGCCCAACCGGCATCCACAAGCTGCTTTGCATACTTGAGATATATCTCACGACGCTCGCTCTGACGATATGGAGCATGAGGGCCTCCATAACCTACACCCTCGTCAATCTCTATACCGCACCACTTGAGCGACTCGATAATATACTCCTCTGCACCCGGCACAAATCTCTGTGAATCGGTATCCTCAATTCTGAGAATCATCTTACCGCCATGATGACGGGCAAAAAGGTAGTTATATAGCGCAGTACGCACTCCTCCAATGTGCAGAGGGCCTGTTGGCGACGGCGCAAAACGAACACGATCTTCTCTCATATATTTTTCACTATTAAATTTTACTATCTCCTATAAAACTGTTTTTAGCCAAGGATTAACGCTCGCCGTGGGCAAAGTAAATACTTTGTAAATGCAGAGGTGTTGGTGTTTTACAAGGCTTGCGAAGCCTGAAAAACCGCAGCATACTTAGCGTATGTGAGGATTTTGAAGGCAAGTGTAACGCAGTAAAACGCCAACATAATGCATTTACTCCCAAAGGTTGCGTGGGTAAATACCCGCCTCAATAAGTGTCTCAATTTTCGCCATAAGCTGTGGCTTATCCTCTTTATAGGTTACGCCAAACCACTGAGCAGAGGTTGATAGCACCTTCATCGTTGCAACGCCACCACCGATAAGTCGGTTTACCATAAGAGGGATAAAGAACTCAGCCTTCAGATTACTCTTTGTACTCTCGGCAGAGAGGAACTCAACAAATGCCTCTTCTGAGTATTTGAAGTAGTCCGGAGTAAAACCAAAGAGGTTCATTGATACCGGAGTATTCTCCTCCAAAGCCACATCCTCGCCCAAATCGTGGAACACAATCACCCCCTCAGCATTACGCTCAATCTTTGTACGCTCAACCATAGAGGTAAGGTTGCCGTTTTCATCCACTGTACACACTCCGCGAGAGACTGTTCCGTTCTCAGAGAGGGTTTTGTTTACCTCATAACCTACCATGCAGTAGCTGTTGCTACGACCCTCAAGAGTTGAGAGGTAGTCGCCTATTACACGGTAAGCATCTGCTCCATAGAAGTCATCGGCATTGATTACCGCAAATGGGGTGTCAATAGCCTTTGCAGCCATCATCACAGCATGATTTGTACCCCATGGCTTTTCACGACCCTCTGGTACTGAGAAGCCCTCCGGAAGGGTATCAAGCTCCTGATATACATACTCGACCTCTATTTTACCGCCAAAACGCTCCTTACTGAAGACAGAGATAAAATCCTCGGCAAAAGAGTGGCGAATAACAAACACCACCTTACCGAAACCTGCACGAATTGCATCATAAACAGAGTAGTCAATAATCGCCTCACCAGAAGGACCTACACCGTCCATCTGCTTAAGTGAACCGTAACACGAGCCCATACCGGCTGCAAGAACTAAAAGTGTTGGTTTTACCATAGCTGTATTATGTTTTGTATTTTAATAATCTCTAAAAATCTGTCAAAGTTAGGAATTATTTACATAATTCCCAAGTCTGCCCCAAAAAAGCATAAAAATATTCAGTTTTGTACTATTTTGACTGATATTTTTACTAACTTTGTTGAATATTGTTAGGTTTGTGGGCATGACGATACTTTTGGCTATACTCTTTTCGCTGCTTTTTTGCGGCTGTCAGCTCTTTACGGCTCCGGAACTGCTCTCTACGGCTGAGCGACAGATGACCGAACACCCCGATTCGTCCCTGGAGACTATGCGCTCTATAAAAAAGTATGCCGTGCTGCTACCTGAGCGCAGGGCAAAGTATGGTCTGCTCTACTCTGCAGCACTTGATAAAAATCGTATCGATATAGCATCAGATTCACTGATTCGTTTCTCGACAGAGTATTACGACCTTCACGGAAC
>JAFWBN010000157.1 GCA_017507075.1 Alistipes sp.
ACGGGAGGAAACTTCAAAAATGTTGTTCATGCGCTTGTTTCGGCACAAAAAGCAGGTATAGATTTGACTTTTGAGGATGCTACAGCCATAGACCTTGCGGGTCGTGATGTGTTTGAGGCTGTTCAGATGTCTGTAAATCCAAAGGTTATCAACACCCCTCCTGTAACTGCTGTGGCAAAGGATGGTATTCAGCTTATTGCCAAGGCGCGAGTTACGGTAAGAGCAAATATGCGTCAGCTTGTAGGTGGTGCTGGCGAGGAGACTGTTCTTGCTCGTGTAGGCGAGGGTATTGTTTCGTCAATCGGCTCGTCTGTAACCCATAAGGTTGTTCTTGAAAATCCTGATTTTATCTCACGCGTTGTACTTGAGAAGGGCCTGGATGCGGGAACGGCTTTTGAGATACTCTCTATCGATATTGCAGATATTGATGTGGGTAAGAATATCGGCGCACAGCTCCAGATGGATCAGGCTGATGCCGATAAAAATATTGCGCAGGCTAAGGCTGAGGAGCGTAGAGCTATGGCGGTAGCACTTGAGCAGGAGATGAAGGCTAAGGCTCAAGAGGCTCGTGCAAAGGTTATTCTTGCTGAGGCAGAGGTGCCACTTGCAATGGCTGAGGCCTTCAGAAACGGAAATCTCGGCGTTATGGACTACTATAAGATGAAGAATATCATCGCCGATACACAGATGCGAGAGTCTATATCTTCTCCAAAAACTGACAATCAGAAGCGATGATAACCCTTGAAAAGGTATCTCAAGCCCTCTCTGAGGTGGTGAAGAACTCTCCGCTAAACTATGTTTCTGAGCAGATGGCTCTTACTACAGAGGATGTGGGAAAGAGACTCTATGATGACCCGATTGTAAAGATTGGCTCTGCTGATGATGCTCTTTGGGAGGATTTGAAGGCTCCGCAGGCTGTAGGTCATCTGTTTAGAACTCCAAAAGAGTGGATGCCCTCTGCAAAGAGGGTTGTCAGCTACTTTGCCCCGTTCAGCGATTTTGTGGTAGAGGGTAATTGTGCTGACAACACTATTGTCGGAAATGGTTGGCTCTATGCGCGTGTAGAGGGACAGGCGTTTTTGACTGAGATGAACCATTTTATGGAGAAATGGTTTGAAAGTCAAGGTGTTAAAGCCTTATCTCCATACGCCAGCAGCGATTTTAAGTATGTTTTTGAGGCGGGAAGTTGTGAAGAGATAGAGGATAAAACACTCAGCTTTACAAGCAATTGGTCAGAGCGTCATGTCGCTTTTATCTGCGGCATGGGAACTTTCGGACTCTCTAAAGGCCTTATTACGGAGCGTGGTGTGGCAGGTCGTTTTGGTAGCATTATCGTAGATGCACCACTTGAGGTAACACCTCGTCCTTATACTGATATTTACGAGTATTGCTCAATGTGTGGTGCGTGTATGCGTTGTCCTGGCGGTGCTATAACACTTCAGAGTGGTAAATCGCACGAACTATGCAGTGCCTATGTCAATACCACACGAGAGAAGTATGCTCCGAGATTTGGTTGTGGTAAATGTCAGGTCAATGTGCCTTGTCAAAGAGGTATTCCTGTAAAGAAGAGGTAGCAAATAGTGCTAATACACCTCTTCAGGAACGGTTATACCTTCAGGAATACCCTCAAGACCATCTCTCCATCCCGCCGCGGCGTGTGTTCCATCGCAGTAGGGTTTGTTTGACGATTTTCCGCAGCGGCACAATACTGTGCGGTTGCGGATTTCGTATTTATCCCCATTTTCGTCCTCTATGCTTATGCCTCCGCGCACCCATAAGCCCCCACTTGCAGATATTATATTATCCTCAATAAGTCCGAGGCTGGGCTTGTATTTAGGTTCATAGGGTCTGTCTGCATCGTTATCCCAAGCCATAAGCCTACCCCCTGGACAGAGGGATGCCTGACGAATAGCAAGCTTGCGTGCGAATGAGTCGTCTGATGCCTCGGTAAGTGTCCAAATACCCGTTGCAGCATCACAGAAGCGGGCAAAAGTGCAATATTTTCTGTTGTCTGTAATCGAGATAACATCTGCTGAAGTAATCTCTATATTGTCAAGTAACCCTGCTTTGCTGGCTCTGTTTTTTGGATTCCACTCTGCTTTGGTGTGGCTGTTGTCGCAATATGGCCTATTTTTGGATGCTCCGCAACGACATAGTGCTGTAGGCTCACTCTCCGTAGAGAAAGATTTGCCTTGCTGAAAATACCAGCTCTCCCCTAACGCATTGGGCATGATAAACTGTTGGGCAAATGGCGGTTTGCCATAGACCAAGTATGGACCATTGTTTGTAACTACGATTTTGTATTTAGAATCGGCAGGTGTTGAGCCTATCTCGGTTTTTTGTCTTGACATACTAAAATGGATTTAATTTCGTTTGGTGTTTGACAATAATTGTTCCTAAAGTGTAGAATTGATTGGTAAATATTGGAAAAATTATAACTTTTTGGTACATTTGCACCGATATTTATATAAAGACGAAGTAGAACAAAAATTTATATGAAAAAACTGAAATTTATTCTTCTTGCAGCTTGCGCTGTTTTTCTGTTTGGTGCCTGCTCTAACAAGGATGAGTATGGAGTAGAGTTCTCTAAAACAGGATTATATTTTGAGTGGAGCGGAGAGCCTCAGACTGTATCTTATGTAACAAAAAATGTTGCATCGATGACTCTCAAGAGTGCAACCACAGGTTGGACTTGTAACCTCAATCAATCTGCAAGAACGGTTACTATCACCCCTCCTGCAAAACCAGAGTCTGAGAGTAGTCAGGACGAGCAGCGTGATGCAGATATAGTATTTACCATAACCTCAAAGGAGGGCAAAACATCGCAATATACACTCGACTGCTATATTATCGGCGACAAGATGACGATGATAAACGCAGATAGAAAGTTTGCCAATAGTTATGTGCTTACCACCCCAAAGACAGCTTACACACTTGATGTCTCTTGCAATGGTGGCGGAGAGCCTATCTCCGGAATTGAGGATGTGCAGATTGTATGGCAGAGCCATGCCGCTATGATTGAGCATCTTAGCTACGATAAAGAGACTTCGACTGTAACCTTCTATATCGATGCTTTGACAGAGAAGGATGACGATGATGTCTATGTTAAGGAGAACGGAGAGTATGTAATGCGTGATGGTAATGCCGTTATAGCCGTTGTAGATGGCTCAGAAAATATTATCTGGAGCTGGCACCTTTGGTTTGCAAAGGCATCAAACAACCCTCTTGAGGACTACTCTACATACTCAAACGGTGTTACATTTATGAATCGTAACCTCGGCGCGTATGGCAATAGCAATGGAGAGACAGACAACACAAACAAGATATTGGACAGCTATGGACTCTACTATCAGTGGGGTCGTAAGGACCCGTTCCTGCGCCCATATTACCACGACTGCGCAGGTAATGAGGATGAGTATGTTTATAGCAGTTCAAGCAGTTCTGTGTATGTAGAGTGCGTTGAGACATCAGCTCAGACAGGTACTGTAGAGTATGCCGTAGCACATCCAATGACCTTTATAACAAATGCTGCAGCAGTAGATGCAGAAACGGGCAATGGGGTTGGCGATTGGTTGCACAGTGCTGATAATTCGTTGTGGAGCAGCTCTAAAAAGAGTACCTACGACCCATGTCCATACGGCTGGAGAGTGCCTGCAGGTGGCGATTTTGATGTTCTGAGTCTTACAGCCTCAGAGGATGCAACACCTCTTGAAACTGCCCGTAAACGCTTTGGTTGGATGCTGACAGACGGAAATAGTAACTATTTCTATCTGGGTGGTGGCTTCCGTAGCTATTTTAACGGTACAATCAACAATATGAACTACAAGGATGGCGTCTATCCATCGCAGCCGGAGCCTTGGGAGGGTTACTATTGGACTTGCGGCGTTACTGCAGATGGCAAGCAGTCAACATGTATGTATTTTGATTTGACAACTACAAGAACTATAAATAAGTTTTCACTCAACTATCCGTCAAAGCGTGCAAATGCAATGCAGATTCGTTGTGTAAAGATAAAGTAACGGCTATGATACTTAAACTTAGAATGCTCAGCGACGAAAATGATAATTTCGTCAGAGATTTTGAGGTGTCGCATGAGATGACACTGCTCTCTCTCCATAATTTTATACTTGAGTCAATTGAGTATGACGATTGTATGGCATCTTTCTTCTCGGCAGATGACCGTTGGGAGAAGGGTCAGGAGTTCTCGCTGATGGATATGGGTGATGAGAGCTTTGAGGGCGCACCTATAGCAATGGAGAAGGTTACACTTGCAGAGCTTGTTGTCAGTGAGTGCAATCGCCTGATATATCAGTTTGATATGCTTGCAGACCGTGCTTTCTATATCGAGGTAGTCAGCGCAACACAGCCAAATCCGGACTTTGAATACCCTCGCGTAGCCTTTGAGAACGCACAAGTGCCGGACCAATATGACCCCGATGCTGTTCCATCAGACGATGGCTCTATATTTGAGGAGATGATGGGCGATTTTGGCGAGTTTGACGGAGACGATAACTATGATGACGAATACTAATCGCCGACTTATAGTTGTCGTTGGTGCAACAGCGTCGGGCAAGACTGATCTAAGTATCGCTCTTGCCCGACACTTTCATTGTCCAATACTCTCAACAGACTCCCGACAGGTGTATAAAGGCCTTGAAATAGGTACAGCCTATCCATCCAAAGAACAACTGCAAGAGATTGAGCATCACTTTATTGCAGAACTTGATGTAACGCAAGACTTTAACTGTGGAGAGTATGAAAAAGTGGCTCTTGAGCGTCTTAAAACACTCTTTGAAAGTCATAATACCGTAGTGGCTGTTGGTGGCTCAGGACTCTATATAAAGGCTCTGTGCGAAGGTATGGACGATTTGCCGGATGCAGACCCCGCACTGAGGGAGCAGATTGCAGAATCTCTTGCAACCAAAGGCGTAGAGTGGATTGCAGCTCAAGTTGCAGAGCTTGACCCTGAGTATTATGCTGTCGTGGATAGACAAAATCCTGCCCGACTATCCAGAGCCTTGGAGGTGTGCCTTACAAGTGGAAAAAAATACTCAGAACTGAGAAAAGGCGGCGCAAAACCTCGAAATTTTGAGATTGTTAAGGTGGGTATCAATATGCCGCGAGAGGTGCTGTATGACCGCATAAATCGCAGAGTAGATATGATGATAGAGGCAGGCCTTGAGGCTGAGGCTTATTCAATGCTACCCTATCGTGATTGCAATGCACTTAAAACTGTCGGCTACTCTGAGATGTTTGACTACTTCGATGGGAAAATATCGCTCGAAGAGGCCGTGGAACTTATAAAGCGAAACTCGCGCCGTTATGCCAAACGCCAGATAACATGGTTCGGTAGAGATAACTCAATTAAGTGGTTTGAAACAAATAAGGTCGAGAAGATTCTCGAATATTTGGATAATCAGATATAAATTTGTACATTTGCACCGCAATAACAGGGCTGCTCGGATGGTGGAATAGGTAGACACGCCGGACTTAAAATCCTGTGGGCAGAAATGCCCGTACGGGTTCGATTCCCGTTCCGAGTACGAAGACTCAAAGCAAAAAAAATATGCTTTGAGTCTTTTTTTTTGTACTCGGAACGGGAATCGTCAACCTGTGGCGGTGTGGCAGAGTTGTCTTCGTCGGCAGATTTTGCTTTCGCAATCTTCGTTTTGCTGAGTGTTTTGGCTTTGAAAACGAGTTTTCAGCCTAACACTCCACAAACCGACAATCTTCGATTGAATCTGCCTTCCTTGGTCTCCTCTCAACTGCTGAGGTCGCTCGATTTCTGGCTGTGCAAAAGAGTGTTGTTTGGTGTTTGTAGTGTTGTGAGTACGAAGACTCAAAGCAAAAAATATGCTTTGAGTCTTTTTTTTGTACTCGGAACGGGAATCGTCAACCGGTGGCGTTTCGGACGACTTGTCGCTGATTTTTTTGAAATAGGACTATGTAAGCTTGCTTACAAATAGAGCTATTACAAAAAAAGCAAATATTGCGTAGCAATACTGCAAATCACAAAATTGCAGATAACTCTGCCACACCGCCACCGGTTGACGAATCCCGTTGCCGCAAAAAGCAAAAAGACAGCCTCAAAGACTGTCTTTTTGAGCGGCAAGCGGGATTCGAACCCGTGACCCTCGGCTTGGGAAGCCGATGCTCTACCGCTGAGCTACTGCCGCAGATGTAGGGGATAGCTCCCCTACCGTATAGTTACTACTTTACAAGTTTCTCAAGGGATGCAATATTCTGCTCGTTATGCAGAACTTTACCCTCGGCTGTATAGCAGTAGTCAAGGCGAGACTTAAAGTAGCTCTCAACCTTATTACGAACAACCTTCATGGTACTATTTACAAGGCCGTTTTGCTCTGTAAAATGCTCGTCCACGATAGCAAGTGCTGCAGGGAGCCAGCGGTCTGGGAACTCGTCTGCAAACTCACCTCCTGTGCGATATTTCTCAATCTCTGCATGGATAATATAGGCTGCAGCCTTAGCTTTGTCTGCTGCGCCTGCAACAGCCTCCTTGAGGTTATCTCCATTAGGGACTACGATAGCGATAGTATAAGGGCTCTGGTTGTTATAAATCATAATCTGGTCGATATAAGGCGACTTGTCAACCATAGCCTCCTCCATACCCTCTGGGCTATATTTCTCGCCGTCAGATGCGATAAGAAGGCTCTTAAAGCGTCCAAGGACATAGAGGAAGCCATCCTCTGCCATGTAACCCATATCGCCTGTATAGAGCCAACCGTCTTTGACAGTCTCGGCTGTGGCAACAGGGTTTTTCCAATAGCCTGCCATGACATTTTCGCCCTTGATTACAATCTCGCCCTTCTCGCCACAAGGCAGTTCTTTGCCCTCGTCGTCAAGAATCTTGATATCCAAAGGCTGGATAAGCTTACCTGATGAACCGAAACGGTGCTGTTTCTTGCCTATAGAGTTTGTTGAGATGATAGGAGTAGCCTCACTGAGTCCATAACCCTGATACATAGGCATACCTACAGCGTAGAAGAAACGCTGCAACTCTGAGTCAAGCAGTGCGCCACCGCCTACGAAAAACTGAAGGCATCCGCCAAACGCCTCACGCACTTTGCTGTAGAGAATCTTGTCAAACAGTGCTACAAGTGGCTTAAGGATGCATCTCCAGCCGCGACCCTTGCTATAGCCATCCTGATTGTACTCATAAGATACCTTAAGGGCGAACTTGAAGAGTTTCTCTGTAAATGCGCCTTTGCTCTTGATTGAACTCTCGATATTCTTGCGGAAGTTCTTTGCAAGAGCAGGAACGGAGAGCAAGAAGTGTGGCTTAACCTCGCGGATATTTGTAGGGATATTTCTCAGCGTCTGCATAGGTGTAGAGCCAACCTGAGTCGTTGCAACTGCTGCACCGCATGCAATCATGATATAGAATCCGCAGACATGAGCAAAACAGTGGTCAAGCGGAAGGATAATCAGTGTACGGTATGTTGAAGGGATAGATATACGGGTCAGAGCCTGCTCTACATTTGCTGTATAGTTGCGGTGGGTCAGAACAACGCCCTTAGGGTCTGCTGTAGTACCTGAGGTGTAGGTAATGGTTGCATAGTCGTCGTTCTGCAAGTTCTGTCCGATAGCAAGAAACTCCTCCTTATGTTCTGCAAGGTACTTATCTCCGCACTCCTTTACGCTGTCAAGGGTAATCTCGCCCTCCTCAAGGGTTACATCACCCTGGAAGACAATAACGCGCTTGAGAAGTGGTAGCTGCTCCTTGATTTTGCGAATCTTAGGCAGCTGATATTTTGATACAAATATGGTATCCACATCGGCATGTTTAAGACGGAAAAGCAGGTCATTTGCCTCTTCAAGTTTGATTGAGAGAGGTACAGATACTGCACCTGCATACAAGAGTCCAAGCTCTGAGATAATCCAATTGTTACAACCCTCTGCAAGGATTGAGACGGTCTGCTTTGGCTTTACTCCGAGTGCTGCAAGACCTGCACCGATTCTCAGTGCCTCTGTTTTCACTGCAGAATATGTTGTTGGCTCAAACTCCTTGTCGAGTTTCTCCATCAAAAATGTTTTACTGCCATACTTGGCAACTGACTCTTCAAAAAGGTCAATAATGGTTCTTTTTGCCATAGTTATATAAGTTTGTATGAGTTTGTATAAGTTTAATCCATCTTTAGCACTGCAAGGAAGGCTGACTGTGGTACCTGCACCTGTCCAATTTGGCGCATACGCTTTTTACCCGCCTTCTGTTTCTCAAGCAACTTACGCTTACGGGATATATCGCCACCGTAGCACTTCGCCGTAACATCCTTACGCACAGCCTTTACAGTCTCACGAGCGATAATCTTTGAGCCTATAGCCGCCTGAATTGCGATGTCAAACTGCTGACGAGGGATAAGCTCCTTGAGCTTCTCGCACATCTTACGACCAAAATCGTAGGCATGGTCTGCATATATGAGCGAGGAGAGCGCATCTACAGGCTCTCCATTGAGCAGTATATCGAGCTTTGCGAGTTTACTTGCCTGATAACCCGTTCTGTGGTAGTCAAATGAGGCGTAACCTTTTGAGATACTCTTGAGTTTGTCGTAAAAGTCAAAGACAATCTCTGAGAGCGGCATCTCAAAGTTTACCTCCACGCGGTCTGTAGTGATGTATGTCTGATTCTTCATCACTCCGCGCTTGTCTATGCAGAGCTTGAGTACATTTCCCAAAAAGTCGGTCTTGGTAATCACCTGCGCAAGGATATATGGCTCCTCAATCTTGGCAATCTTCGTTACCTCTGGCAGTCCCGATGGGTTGTGCACCTCCACAACATCTCCCGAAGTGGTTGTTATGCGGTACGACACATTCGGCACAGTTGTGATAACATCCATATTGAACTCACGGTAGAGTCGCTCCTGAATAATCTCCATGTGGAGCAGGCCGAGGAATCCGCAGCGGAAAACCAAAACCGAGGGCAAGCGAACTCTCTGGCTCAAAAGTGAGCGAGGCGTCGTTAAGTTGCAATTTCTCAAGCGATGCACGAAGGTCTTCATACTGGTCTGCCTCTACTGGATATACACCGGCAAAGACCATTGGTTTTACATCCTCAAAGCCCGCGATAGCCTCACTGCAAGGGTTTGATACTGAGGTAATTGTATCGCCCACCTTAATCTCTTTTGAGTTCTTGATACCAGAGCAGATGTATCCTACATCGCCTGCCTTGATTTCTGCGCGTGGTACCATTTTGAGCTTCAGAACACCCACCTCGTCAGCATCATACCCGCTGCCGGTGTTGAAGAACTTGACATGCTCGCCCTTGTGAATTACGCCATTGAATACGCGGAAGTAGGCAATCACGCCACGAAATGGGTTGAACACCGAGTCAAAGATAAGCGCCTGCAGTGGTGCATTCTCGTCGCCCTTTGGCGCAGGTATGCGGTTTACGATAGCCTCCAGCACTTCGTCTACACCCTCGCCAGTCTTGCCCGATGCGCAGAGGATGTCGTCGTAGTCACAGCCGAGCATATCTACCACTTGGTCCTTAACCTCGTCAATCATCGCCGACTCCATATCAATCTTGTTGAGCACTGGGATAATCTCAAGGTCGTTACCAAGCGCTAAATAGAGGTTTGAGATTGTCTGCGCCTGAATGCCCTGCGTAGCATCTACTACAAGCAGTGCACCCTCACACGAGGCGATGGCACGAGAGACCTCATACGAGAAGTCAACATGTCCCGGGGTGTCAATAAGGTTGAGAGTGTATGTTTGACCG